>CATKDV010000149.1:0-4288 GCA_949746985.1 uncultured Eubacteriales bacterium
CGCGGTCAACGTGGCGGGGGATTATCTCCTGGTGGCCGTCCTGGGCCTGGGGGCTCTGGGAGCCGCCATCGCCACTGTGGCCGCCCAGGGGATCAGCGTGTTGGTATCCCTGCTGGTGGTAAGCCGCCGGGGCCTTCCCTTCCCGTTCTCTCCAAAGGATATCGGTCTCCACAAAGCCCGCTCCCTGCGGATTTTGCGGCTGGGGAGCCCGGTGGCCCTCCAGGATGGGCTGGTGTCCATCTCCTTCCTTGTCATTCTGGCCATCGTCAACTCGTTGGGGCTGGTAGCCTCCGCCGGTGTGGGGGTGGCGGAGAAGCTGTGCGGCTTCATCATGCTGGTGCCCTCCGCCTTCTCCCAGTCGGTGACCACCTTCGTGGCCCAGAATGTGGGAGCGGGCCGGCTGGACCGGGCCCGGCGGGGACTGGGACAGGGCATTCTGGCCTCCCTCTGCTTTGGATTGGTCATCGGGTGGTTCTCCTTCTTCCACGGGGTGGTGCTCACCGGCTTTTTCAACAGCGACCCGGTCATCGCCGCAGCGGGGGCGGAGTATTTGAAGGCTTATGCCATCGACTGCCTGCTCACCGCATTTTTGTTCCCCTTTCTGGGCTACTTCAACGGGCGGGGAAATACGGGTTTTGTCATGCTCCAGGGGTTGGCGGGGGCCTTCGGCATCCGCATCCCCGTCAGCTTCCTCATGAGCCAGGTCACCCCGGTCTCCCTGTTTCGGGTGGGTCTTGCCACCCCCTGCTCCACGTTGGTACAGATCCTTTTGTGCGGCGGATATTTCTTCTGGCTGCGTTCGCGGGATAAAAAGATGGACCTGCGGGCCAGGGCGTGATATACTGGTCTTGTCTGCAAGCTCTTTCATGGGGAGGAATGGAACGTGAACCTGTGTGACATCAATGAGATCAAAGCTCTGCTCTCCCGCCATGGCTTTCATTTCTCCAAATCTCTTGGACAGAATTTTCTTGTTGAAGACTGGGTCCCCCGGGACATTGCCGCCGCTTCCGGGGCCGGCCCCGGGGTAGGAGTCCTGGAGATCGGTCCCGGCGTGGGTCCCCTTACCGCGGAACTGGCCAAATTGGCGGACAAAGTGGCGGCGGTGGAGTTGGACAAGGCCCTCCTTCCCATCCTCTCCGAGACCTTGGCCCCCTTCCCCAACGTGACCGTCATCCCCGGGGATGTGATGAAGCTGGACTTGTCCGCCTTGGCGGGGGAACAGTTTTCCGGCCTTACCCCCATAGTCTGCGCCAACCTGCCCTATAACATCACCACCCCGGTCATCACCCTTCTGCTGGAGAGCGGGCTGTTTTCCGCCATCACCGTTATGATCCAGAAGGAGGTGGCCCAGCGTATCTGCGCCGCCCCCGGGTCCAAAGATTATGGCGCCTTTTCGGTGCTGTGCCAATATCATGCCAAGACGGAGCTTCTCTTTGAGGTCCCCAGGGAGTGCTTCCTGCCCGCCCCCAAGGTGACCTCCGCCGTGGTGCGGCTCACCCCCTGCCCTCCGCCTGAGTGCGTTCACAACAGGGAGCTGTTCTTCCGGGTGGTCCGGGGAGCCTTCGGGCTGCGGCGAAAGACCCTTCTCAACGCCTTGAGCGCAGCTTTTCCCCTGGAAAAGGATACGCTTCGTTCCTGTATGGAACGCGCAGGGCTTTCCCCCGAGATTCGCGGGGAGCGGCTCTCCATTCCTGCATTTGCCGCTTTGACCGACGAGCTCAAAAAAAACCTGTGAGCGTTGCTCACAGGTTTTTCCGTATCTGCTCCAAGGCATTCTTCTCCAGCCGCGATACCTGGGCCTGGGAGATACCCACCTCGGCCGAGACCTCCATCTGGGTCTTGCCCTGAAAAAAACGCAGGGCCAGGATCTTTTTCTCCCGCTCGGGCAGCTTGTCCACCGCATCCTTGAGGGCGATGTGGTCCAGCCAGCTCTCGTCGGTGTTTTTGCTGTCCTTTACCTGGTCCATCACCGTCACCGCGTCGCCGCTGTCGGAGTAAACCGGCTCATATAGGCTCACCGGATCGGTGATGGCCTCCAGGGCAAATACAATGTCCTCCCGCTTTGCGTCCAGTTCCTTTGCGATCTCCTCGATGGTGGGCTCCCGCTGATAGTCCGCCATGAATTTCTCCTTCACCTTCAGCACCTTGTAGGCCATATCCCGCATGGAGCGGGAGACCCGCATGGAGCTGTTATCCCGGAGGTATCGGCGGATCTCCCCCACGATCATAGGCACTCCATAGGTGGAAAAACGCACATCCAGGTCGATATTGAAGTTGTCGATGGCCTTGATCAGGCCGATGCATCCCACCTGAAAAAGATCGTCCACATTTTCCCCCCGGCGGTCAAAGCGCTGGATCACGGACAGCACCAGCCGCAGGTTGCCTGCAATAAGTTTCTCCCGGGCGGCCATATCCCCCTCCTTGGTCCTGCGGAGGAGTTCCACCATCTCGTCATTTTTCAGGACCTTCAGCTTGGAGGTATTGACCCCGCAGATCTCTACTTTTCCCTGCATGAAAGCAAACACCCCGCCTTTGAAATACTGTTTCCAGTATCTCCGGGGCGGGGGCTTTCATACGGTCAAAGCGGGGGCTTTATTTTTTATCGTGGGACGGCTTTCGATGGAATTTTTACAACAGGGAAAAAGTGTGGTATACTTCTCTATCAGACTTTAATAACGGAGGGACTTCCATGCGCTACACTCATATCGCCTTTGATATAGACGGCACCCTGATCGACAGCAAATATGTCTGCCTGCAATCCCTTCAGGACACTATGGAAGCTATCACCGGAGTCCGGCCTTCCAAGGAGGAACTGGAGTTTACCTACGCCCTCACCAGTTGGAACGCACTCAAGGAGCTTCATGTCCCGGATATCCCCTCCGCACAGCGGCTGTGGGATAAGAACTATACGAAATATGAGCACTCCGTGGCCCCCTTCCCCGGCGTTCCCGAACTGCTGAAAGAACTGACGGCCCGGGGCTGCGCTCTGGGCATTATCACCTCCCAATCTCGGCGGGACTATGAGGCAGGCTTTGCCCATTTCCCTATTGCCACCCACTTCTCCACCCTGATCCGCTCCGACGACGTCCCCGAGCCTAAGCCCTCCCCCCTTTCCCTCCTCCGGTATATGGAGCTGACAGGCTGCTCCTCCGACGAGCTCCTTTACATCGGGGATCAGGAGGCGGACCTGCTCTGCGCCCGGGACGCCGGGGTGGATTTTGCCCTGGCCGGATGGGGAAATCCCGCGGCCCCGTGGAAGGTAAAGTACCGCTTTGAGAGACCAAAGGACGTATTACAATATCTGTAAGCTTACATTGAATAAAGAGGAGGGGACCGTCAAGCGGTCCCCTCCTCTTCTCTTTTTCCTTATCTGCGGTGGCATCCATGACGGCCCCGCCTCTCCTGATGATGTCCACCATTATAATAATAGGGACTTGTGGTATCCTGCTCTTCCAAAGGGCAGTTG
Organism: uncultured Eubacteriales bacterium; assembly: GCA_949746985.1. GTDB lineage: Bacteria > Bacillota > Clostridia > Oscillospirales > Oscillospiraceae > Vermiculatibacterium. Next base: position 3,467 of record CATKDV010000149.1, read on the forward strand.
TGATAATGGGCGGCGGCAGTACAGCCAGCCGCACAGTAGTGATAGTGGGAGGGATCGGCACATTCCGGATCCTCACAGCCCATGCTGGGGCAGAACTCCGTCTGCGCCGCAGCGGCCGGTTCCCGATCCACGCCGCAGTGGGGATGGAGCGGATCGGCGCAGCCCACCGGACAGTCATGGTAATGCCCCGCCTCAATGCAGCCCGAGACACAGTAGTGATAATGGGCCGGGTCTTCGCAGTCTCGAAGATCACAGCCCATGCTGGGGCAGAACTCCACCTGTGCCGCAGCGGCCGGTTCCCGATCCACACCGCAATGGGGATGGAGCGGATCGGCACAGCCCACCGGGCAGTCATGGTAATGCCCCGCCTCAATGCAGCCCGAAACGCAGTAGTGATAATGGGCCGGGTCTTCGCAGTCTCGAAGGTCGCAGCCCATGCTGGTCAGATACACCGTCCCCGCCTGGGCAGCGGGCTGAGGCTCTTCGTAGGCGGCATATCCCCCCACCAGCGGAACCGCGCACAGCAGCGCCAAAAGCATATTTTTCATAACAGCAGTTTCCTTTCCCATTTTTATATAATTATACAGAATATTATATTTTAGTCAAGTTCCATCTCTGAATCGTGAAACTTGACTTTCAAAAATGGTTGCTTTTTTCCTCCCCAACTCTTATAATATTGCTGCGTGGACCCAGTTCCACGTAAAATTGCGCTGTACCCAACGCGGACAGCAGCAGGAGGTAATTGAATATGGAAAACACAAGGCTCGACACTCGGAAGCTGGTGACGCTGGCGATCTTTACCGCCATCGTCGCCGTACTACA
>CATKDV010000150.1:0-2812 GCA_949746985.1 uncultured Eubacteriales bacterium
CCTCCTGAACAGCCCCGAGGAGCTCTCCCTGCTGAAAACCATCGCCCGCTTCCCCGAGGAGCTGAAGCTGGCCGCCCGGGACTACGACCCCTCCCAGGTAAACCGCTACCTGGCCATTCTGGCCGGGGACTTCCACCGCTTCTACAACGCCCACCGGATCAAGGGGGAGACCCCCGAGCTGGTGAAGGCCCGCCTCAAGCTGGCGGATACGGCCCGCAGCGTCCTTGCCAACGGCCTGGGCCTTCTGGGCGTTACCGCGCCGGAGAAGATGTAACGCATAAAAAGCTGCCCTTCCTTTATGGGAAGGGCAGCTTTTTTTCTTCAAAAGGGGTCAGTCCCCCCGGACCATCCGCACCATATCCTGGGTGATATCGGTGGTATAGGGGTTGATGCACCGGTTGATAAGCTCCAGGCTCCCCTCGATCTCCAGCTCATAGACCGAGTGGCCGTGGTAGGTGGCCCCGCCGTCCCCCGGCAGGGTGCCGGTGGTCAGGTCGTCAAAGTTGAATTTCAGGGCCGGCTCCACAAACCACAGCATGTTCCCCAGGGTCAGGTCGGTCTTCACATACTTGGCAAACAGCTCCACATAGCTGCTCACCTTCTGGGGCTTGGACAATACCGCCTTGGCGATGGTCTTCACCATCTCCTGCTGGGTCCGGGTCCGCCCGATGTCCAGGTCGGGGTAGGCGGGGTACACATTGTTGGGGTACTCGCCGGGACCGTCGGAGTTGTTGCGGCAGCGGACCACCTCCAGGGCCTGCTTCCCGTTCAGGTGCTGCCAGCCCGGGTTGTAGTGGATGTGCAGGTCCTGGTCGGGGGCGTCGTAGTTCATATAGACCGGCACGTTGAAGTCCACGCCTCCCACGGCGTTGACGATCTCCACAAAAATATTGGTGTCGATGAGCACATAGTGGTCGATGGGAAAGCCCACGATCTCCCCCACGGCGGCCTTGAGCTGCTGGATGCCCCCGTCGGGGGGGTCATAGAAGTTTCCGTTGGAGTAGGCGGCGTTGAGCTTATAGTACTTCCACCCCTCCCGGTCCACCACCGTGTCCCGGGGGACCGAGACAAGGCCGATCTTCTGGTTCACCGTATCGTAGGTGCACACCATGATGGTGTCCGTGCTGCCGCTGACCTGGTCCTCCGCCGCCAGCAGGAAGGTCCAGGTGGCCTCCTTGCGCTGCAGGCCCTGCTGGCTCTCGTCCACGCCGGTAGTGGCGGGGTCGTCGGTAAAAATGGGATGGTTGGGGGCGGGGGGCGGCTCGGCCATGTCCGGCTGGCGGGAGATGGCCTTGTAGCCCAGCCACAGCCCCACAATGATGGCCGAGAGGACCACCAGGGTGGAGTATAGCCCCCGCGCCAGCCGCTGGAGGGGGGAGCGCCGGGAACGGCCCCTTCTCTTTTTTCTGCGTCGAGCTGCCAAAACATTCCCCCTCCTTTCCTCATACAAGTATGCCCCAAAAATATAATATCCACCATTGGCCTTGACCAACGGTGGATATTATACTTTTATTTTTGGGGGGACGCAAGACCCGAGGGGGAAAAATAAGAAAAAAGTTAGCTTTTGCCGTTCTGGCACAGGACCGCGGCGGTGAGGGAGTTCACCGCTCCCAGCAGGTCCACCAAAAGCTGGCTCTGGCAGGAGAGCTGCTCCAGGGCCTGGGTCATGGCCGCCGGGACGTCCTCTCCCAGGGAACGGGCGGAAGGGGCGGTCTCCCCGATGGAAGAAGCCAGGGGGATGGGGTGGGGATAGCGGTGCATAGGCTCCTCCATGGGGGCAGCGGCGGCGGAGAGAAGCTCCTGCCGGGCGGCGGTCACCTTGGCGTGGGCCTGGGCGGCGGAGCGGTATGTACGGCTGTAACGCCTTGCCATCATAATAGTAGTACCTCCTTTCTCGTATCCCATCCTATGCTGCCGGTTGGAAAATGGCCCATCCGCTTGACAATATCCCGGTGAAATTGTAGACTGAAAGAAGAAACCAGCGAAAGGAATGATGAGCGTGAAACGAAGCCGCTTGCTCGCCCTTGTCTTAGGGCTGACCCTTTTATGCTCCTGTACGCCCAAGGCTCCAGAGCCGACGCCCACCCCGGAGCCCACCACTGCCGCCGGCACTCCAGAGCCGGAGGATACCGACTTTTTCCATACCAACGTGGCCATGCTGAAGGGCCCCACAGGTCTGGGCTGCGCCGAGCTGATGGAGGAGACTGGGACGGGCGGGGACCCGCGCTGCCCCTACTATTTTTCGCTCTGCGCCGACCCTGCCGAAGCGGTAGCCGCCCTCACCAAGGGGGAAGTGGACATCGCCGCCCTGCCCACCAACCTTGCCTCCTCCCTCTACCACAAGACGGACGGAGACATCCAGCTTCTGGCCCTGAACACCTTTGGGGTCCTTTATATCCTGGAAAACGGAGATACCATCCAGTCTATGGCAGACTTGGAGGATAAGACCGTCCACGCCTACGGCCAAGGGGCCAACCCGGAGTTTATCTTAAACTACCTGCTGGAACAAAACGGGGTAGACCCGGCATCGGTGGAGATCCAGTGGCACCCCTCTACCGACGAGGTCTCCGCCCTCATGGCCGCTGGAGAGGCGGACGTTTGTATGCTCCCCGTCCCCGCCGCCACAGCGGTCCTGATGCAGAATAAGGACGTCCGGGAAGCCCTGGACCTGACCGAAGAGTGGAACAACGCCGGTGGCGATGGGGTCCTGACCATGGGCTGCGTGGTGGCCCGAACAGAGTTTGTCATGGAGTATCCCGAGGCGGTGGAACAGTTTCTGGTGCAATATGAGGGTTCCATCTCCTATATGACC
>CATKDV010000151.1:0-2447 GCA_949746985.1 uncultured Eubacteriales bacterium
CCGGCTGTAGCTGTCATAGAGCTGCTGGATCTCCGGCATCTCCGCCTTGCAGGGGGGACACCAGGTGGCCCAGAAGTTGAGGAAGATGGTCTTGCCCTTATAGTCAGCCAGAGTGTGGGTATTCCCGAACTGGTCCTCCAAAGAGAAGTCCAGGGCCGGAACGGCGTCGGGGTCCGCCGTCTCCTCCTCCGGCTCTGCCGTGGGTCCTGCCGTGACCTCTGCCGTCGGCTCCGGGGAGGCCACAGTCTCTGCTGTGGGCTCCACGACCGGCTCGGCCGAGGCCTCCGCGCTGGGTTCCGCCACAGCCTCCTCTGTGGGTTCCGGGCTCTCAGCGGTCACGGAGTCTGCCGTGGGCTCCGGGGAGAGCTCAGGCTCCCGGTCGGGGGAGACCTCCACCGTGGCTGTGGGGGAAGGCTCCGGCCCGGACAGCCCCGACAGCCACCCCGACACTTTCCCCATCCCCCCGGTGACCATCAGAAGTCCCATGAGGATCATGAGCACCCCACCGATTTTAACGGTATACTGCACCACCCGCCCGTGGGCCTTGAAGAAGGCCAGCAGGGCGGTGGTGAACATCCCCACCGCCAAAAAGGGCAGCACGAACCCCAGAGTATATACCCCCATCAGGGCCATTCCCGCCCACCGGGTGGAGGCGCTGGCTGCCATCAGCAGTACACTGGTCATGGCCGGTCCCACGCAGGGGGTCCAGGCAAAGCTGAAGGTGAACCCCATGACCAGCGCGGTCACCGGGGACATGGTCCACCTGTCCATCCGGAAGGGCAGCCGCCGCTCCCGGCTCAGGGCCGCAGAGGTCCCGAAGACCCCCAGCTGATAAAGCCCAAAGAGGATGACCAAAGCGCCCCCGATCCGGGAAAACCACACCTGATTACGCTGGAAAAACATCCCCAGGGCCGAGGCTCCCAGCCCCAGCAGTACAAAGGCAAAGCTGACCCCCACCACAAAGCAGAGGGTATGGATCATCACCTTTTTCCGGTCATACCGGATGACCCCATCCTCCCCCCGGACCCCGGTGCCCCCGGAGAGGTAGCCGATGTAGAGGGGCAGCAGGGGCAGCACACAGGGGGAGAAAAAGCTCAGCAGTCCCTGCAAAAATACCGTCAGCGCCGAAACGCTCACATTGACGTTGAAACCCATATGGTTCTCCTTTCCCGAAAATAGGGGCGGAGACTATCCGCCCCTACTTAATTACGGCGCAGCGGTCGATCCCGTAATACCGGAACCGCTCCACCGCCGCCTGATCCACCATCTCCCCGCACACCAGGATGGGCACGGCGGGGGGACAGCTCACCACAGGGGCGGCGCATACCCGCCCCAGGCACTCCTCCACGGTTAGCTCCTCCTGGAGGGAGAGCATAGCCTGCCGGATGGACACGACCCGCTTCCCCCGGGTCGGAGCAAGGGCGGCTACAGGCTCCCCAGGCTGGGGCCTCCCGCAGGCAAAGGCGTCCGCCAGCTTTTGAAGATCCTCCCCATCCGTATTTCCGGAGGCCATCAGCACCACATAGTCCCGGTCGGCAAACTCAGGCTCCACCCCTCCTGTCCGGAGAAGGTCCCCAAGTTCGTCCCCCCGCCAGCCCGAGGCGGCGGCGTCCACCGTCAGCTTCAAAGGTTCCTCCCCCCAGAGCCTCCAGCCCTGTTGGATCAGTTCGGCTTTCACCTTCGCAAGCTCCTCAGCCACCCCCCGGATCCTCCCCGGCCCATCCCCCGCCAGCCAGCCGTTGCAGGCATCCAGGGAGGCCAAGGTCAGGTAGGAAGGGCTGGTGGAGCCAAACAGGGCCATACTCCTCCTGGCCCCCTCCTCCATACCCTTGGGGGCATTGGAGGAGATGTGGAGATAGGCCCCTCCCGTCAGCACGGGCAGGGTCTTGTGGGCCGAATCACAGCACAGATCCGCCCCCAGATCCAGGGGGTGGCAGGACTTCTCCAGAAAACGGAGGTAGGCCCCGTGGGCATTGTCCACCACCAGCGGGATCCCCCTCCGGTGACAGACCTCCCCCAAGGCGGCAATGTCCGCCCTCTCCCCCAGATAGTCCGGAGATGTTATGTAAACCGCAAACGGGGGCCTCTCCATGGCGGAGAGCGCCTCCTCCAGCCCCTCCGGGGTGATGGGGCAGCTGCACAGGCTCCGCCCCTCCCCCTCCGGCCACAGCCACTCCACCTCCAGATCCAGCAGGGCGGCGGCATAGAGAAAACTCTTGTGGGCGTTCCGCCCCGCCAGCACCACCGGGGCGCTCCCGGCGGGCCGGTTCTGCAATGCCAGGGCCAGCATGGCCCGGATGCACTGGCTGGACCCCTCGGTGGAGTAGAGGGTCCGCCCCGAGCCAAAGAGCCGGGCGGCGTTGGCCTCGCTCCGGGCGATGATCCCCTCCGCCTCATAGAGGGAATCCGCCCCCTTCACCTCGGTGATGTCCCACTCCTCGCACCCC
>CATKDV010000152.1:0-10255 GCA_949746985.1 uncultured Eubacteriales bacterium
GTCCCACTAAGGTGGGGGCTTCAACCAAATAGGGCAAGAAACGCGGGGCGGTGGAGTTTTTCTGCCGCCCCTCAAGTGCATGGAGAGAGGAGAGGTGGAGCAGGTGAAACATACCGTTTCCTTAAAGGAGAATCATCTGTTCCGCCGGCTCTATTCCAAAGGGAAGAGCGCCGTAACTCCCACCCTGGCTGTTTATGTCCGCCCCAACCACCACCGGCGCAGCCGCCTGGGCGTCACAGTGGGGACCAAAGTGGGCAAGGCGGTAAAACGCAACAGGGTCCGCCGCCGGATCCGGGAGGCGTACCGTATCCATGAGGAACGGATGCTCCCCGGCTTTGACATGGTGGTGGTGGCCCGGGTCCGCTCGGCCCACGCCCCCTATGCCGAGGTGGAGCGGGACCTTTTGCGCCTGCTGGACAAGCTGGGGGTCTATCAGAGGGGGAAGACGGAAAAATGAAGGCCTTTCTCCTCTGGTGTATCCGTTTTTACCGGAAAAACATCTCTCCGGCCCGGCCCCCCTGCTGCCGGTTTGTCCCCACCTGCTCTCAGTATGCCCTGGAGGCTGTTGAGAAATATGGGGCGGCAAAGGGAGGCCTGCTGGCCCTGAAGCGGTTTTTGAAATGTCACCCCTTTCACCGGCAGAAGACCATTGAGTACGACCCCGTTCCCTGAGCGGGTATCTGATTACGGAGGCTGCATGTTATGGGAATCGCCTACTACTTAATGATGCCCTTTACCTGGCTGTTGACGTTCCTTTACCAGTTCTTCAACAGCTACGGTATCGCCCTGATCCTCTTTGCCCTGGTGGTGAAGGTGATCCTGTTCCCCCTGTCCCTGAAGGGGAAAAAGGGCATGATCCAGATGAACATGCTCAACGGCAAGATCCAAAAGCTTCAAAAGCAGTATGCCAAGGACCAGCAAAAGTATCAGCAGGAGGTCCAGAAGCTTTATGAGAAGGAGGGGGCCAACCCCATGAGCGGGTGCCTTTGGTCCTTCCTGCCCCTGTTTATCCTGCTGCCCCTGTACGCCATTATCCGTCAGCCCCTGAAATATATGATGGGCCTCACCGGGGAGCAGATCACCGCCGTGGCCCAGGCTCTGAACTGGGGCAGTGTGGCCGCCTCCAACGGCTGGATCAAGGAGGCCGCCGAGTTTGCCAACGTGGGGTATAACCAGCTTTATCTGGCGTCTCTCATCACCCCCGACAAGGTGGCTGTGGCCCAGGCCGCGGTAGGGGAGACCATGAAGGAGATCTTCTCCATCAACTTCTCTTTCTTTGGGGTAAATCTGGCCCTTCAGCCTCACCTGAAGTTCTGGCTGGACGGGGTGATGGGCTTCGGCCTGTTCCTGGTGCCGGTGGTGTCCGCTCTGACCAGTATCCTCTTTTCCTTCGTCACCACCAAGACCAACAACCTGAATAACCAGAACCAGAACAACAGCACCAATATGATGATGTTGCTCATGTCCCCCATCATGTCCCTGTGGATCGGCTTTGCCATGCCCGCGGCCCTGAGTATCTACTGGATCGCCAACAATGTGCTGGGCCTTGCCCAGGAGATCATCAGCGGCAAGTTGCTGAAGAAAGATTACGAGAAGGCCGCCGAGGCCGCCCGCCTCCGGGAGATCGAGGAGAAGGAGGAGGAGAAGCGCCTGCGCCGGGAGAAGGCCGAGCAGCGCGCCCGGGAGGCCGAGGAGGCCCGGAAGAATAAGGGCAAGAAGAAGGAGAAGGACCCGGAGGAGGCCCGGATGACCGCCGAGCAGAAGGCCGCCAGCCGGGTGGGGATGCGCCAGTACGCCCGGGGCCGGGCCTATGACCCCGACCGCTTTGGCGGCGTGACCCCCTATCACGAGGACTTGGAAAAAGCCGCCCCGGAGGAGGAGCCCCCCGCTGTGGAGGAGACCCCTGTGGCGGTGGAGATCCCCGCCGCCCCGGAGGAGACCGCCCTGGATACCGAACTGGAAGAGATCAACGATCAGCTGGACGCCGCCATTGAGGGGGAGCCTGCTGACGAACCCAAAGAAGACTGACCCATGGGAAGGAGAGAATGACCATGCAGAAATATATAGAGTGTACCGGGAAAACCGAGGACGCCGCCATTGCCGCGGCCCTGGACCAGTTGGGCCTTGCCCGTGAGGACGTGTCGGTAGAGGTACTGGAGCTGGCCAAGCCCGGCTTTCTGGGCATCGGCGGCACCCCGGCCAAGGTCCGGGTAAGCTACGAGGCCCCCGACGAGGCCCCCGCCAGTCAACCCTCTGCCGCCGCGGCGGAGCCTGTGGTGGAGGAGACCCCCGCGGTGGAGGAGGAGCCGGTGGAAAAGCTGATCGAAAAGACCGTGACCGCCGCCACCGCCGCCAACGATGATATTTCCCAGCGGATCACCGCCTTCCTGTCCGGGCTGCTGGCCCAGATGGAGGTCAACGCCGTCCCCCAGATCAGCGTGGACGCCGAGGGCAATTACCTGGTGGAGCTGGTGGGCCAGGACCTGGGAGCGGTCATTGGCCGCCGTGGGGAGACCCTGGACGCCATCCAGCAGCTCACAGGCTACGCCGTCAACAAGGGCCTTGCCCACCGGGTCCGGGTCCGCATCGACGCGGAAGGCTACCGCTCCAAGCGGGAGGAGTCTTTGGAGCGCATGGCCCGCCGCACGGCGGAAAAGGCGGTCCGTTTCCGCCGGAACGTGACTCTGGAGCCTATGAACGCCTATGAGCGCCATGTGATCCACACCGCCCTTCAGGACTATCCCGAGGTGACCACCTATTCCATCGGCGCCGAACCCAATCGCCGTACCGTGGTGGCCTACACCCCCGGAGAAAACCAGTAAGGAAAAGTGAAAAAGCGACCCCACGATCCCCCTCTGGGACCGTGGGGTCTTTTTACGGGAGCAAAGAAAGCCGGGCGGCGTTGTGCTTTGTGCAACGTCGCCCGGCTTTTTCCCGTTTCATTTACTTCCGCTTACCATCCGAACAGCCCGCCGAAGGGCCAGGAGTATCCTTGCTGGGGTTGCTGCTGTTGGGACTGCTGCTGGCTCTCCTGATAGCTGCGGTAAAGCTCCTCCACCGCTTGGGCCCGCTCCGTGTCGTTCTCGTCCAAAGTGATGGACAGGGTCTGGTTCTGCCCGTCCCGGTAGACCGTGAAGCTCACCGTGTCCCCGGCCTTATATTCCTTGACCAGGGAGGACAGCTGCTTGGAGGAGGTGACAGGGGTATCGCCCACGGCGGTGATGATATCCCCCACCTGAAGCCCCGCCTTGTCGCCGCAGGCCCCCTTCAGCACCGCCGCCACCGAAGCTCCGGCGGGGATGCCGTAGCGCTGGGCGTCGGCGGGTACGTCGTTCATGATGATACCCACGTTGGGCTTACCCGAGACATAGCCCTTCTCGATGATATCCTTCACCATGTCCTTCACATCGTTGATGGGGATAGCAAAGCCGATGCCCTCCACACTGGCGGAGGAGGAAGAGCTGGAGGAGTACTTGGCGGTGGTGATGCCGATGACCTGCCCGTACATATTGAACAGCGGCCCGCCGGAGTTCCCCGAATTGATGGCGGTGTCGGTCTGGAGCATATTCATGACCTCGCCGCTCTCCATGGTGATGGACCGGTCCTTGGCGGAAACATAGCCGGAGGTAAAGGTAAACGTAAGCTCGCCTAAGGGGTTGCCGATGGCGCAGACCTGCTCCCCCACCACCAGGTTGTCCGAATCCCCCAGCACCACGGGGGTAAGGCCCTCCGCCTCGATCTTCAAAACGGCGATATCGTTGGGCTCCTCGCCCCCCACCAGGGTGGCAGGGTAGCTGGTGCCGTCAGCGAAGGCCACCCGAATGGAGGAGGCCCCGTCGATCACGTGGTAGTTGGTGAGGATGTAGCCGTCATGGGTGACCACAAACCCCGACCCGGCGGCGGCGCCCCGCACCGTCTGCCCCCAGAAGTTGGTAGTGACCAGCTCGGTGGTGATACCCACCGAGGAACCCACATTGGCGGCGTAGACCTGGGCGCCTGTCATAGGCTGGTCGCTGGTGACGCTGGACATGGTCACCGCCACCGGGGCGTGGCCCTCGTAGAGAACGGTATTTTCTCCCAGTCCGGGGATAAACCGGACCGCCGCCCCGCCGGCCAACCCGCCCAGCAGGGCGCAGACAAGGCACAGAGCCGTGATCTTCAGCCCGGTCCTTTTTTTCCGGGGCGCGGGTCCCGGGCTGTCCGGCGCAGGGGCGGGGATGACCATGGGCTCCTCAGGTTGTTCGTTCAAACGGTTATAGTCGTTATAGTACATGATATTTTGCTCCTTTGCTGCATGGATTCTCCTTGGGGACAGAACATAGGATACCCCGGAATTGTGTCTAAAGCATGAAGAAAAATCGGGAGTTTTTTGAATTTTTACCCAAAGCCTAAAGATCCGGATCCTTTCTTTCCGACTCCAACTCCTCCGTTCCCCCACCGTACAAAATGGCGGAAAGATCGCTCCCCGCCAGCCGCAGATCCCTGAGCGTCCGGTCCAGAACCCCGGCCCGGCACAGGTTCAGGACCACCAGGCACAGCACAGGTCCCAAAATCATTCCGGCCACCCCCGCCGCCTTCATGCCCACGTACACGCTGGCCAGGGAGAGCAGGGGCGGCAGTCCCATCTGGTCGCCCAGGATCTTAGGCTCCGCCACCCGGCGGAAGAGGGCCACCAGCCCCCACACCGCCATAAGTCCCAGGGCGTGGCGGTAATCCCCCAGCACCACGTCCACCGCCGCCCAGGGGACCATCACCGTCCCCGAACCGATGATGGGGATAAAATCCAGCACCGCCAGGGCCAGAGCCAGCAGCAGGAAATAGGGCTGCCGGACCAACAGAAAGCCCCCCAGCAGGATAAAGAACACCCCCACCGTCAAAATGAGCTGGGAGCGGATATACCCGCCAAATCCCGCCGAGGCCGCCCGCTTTACCTGGGAACAGAAAAACCGGGCCCCCTGGGGGAGCTTGTCCACCAGGCCGGCGCGGAGCCGGGGAAAGTCCACAGAGAGAAAATAGGCCGCCATGACAAACACCACCGAGGCCACGGCGAAGGAGGGCAGCGCCCGGGCCACATTGGCGGCATAGTCCATCCCGGCGGAGAGGAACCGGGGGATCACGGTCTCCAGCCACTCGAAAAATTGGCCGGTCAGGGTGTCCACGGCGTTTTGAAGGGAGGTGGGCAGCAGGGCGATCCCCCGGGAGAACCGTCCGCCCAGATCCTCCACCAGGACCTGAAGGGAGGCCACCAGCCCCTCCCAGTTCAAGGCCAATGCGGCGATCTCTCCCGCGGCGGCGGCGACCAACGCCCACACCAGCGCGCCCAAGGCCACAAAAACCAGGGTCAAAAGGCCCAAAACGGCCACGGTCCGGGGCAGGCGGAGCCGCCTGTGGAGCCACCGGATCAGCGGGGAGAGGCCCCAGGCCACAAAAAAGGCCAGCAAAAAGGGGGCAAACAGGGACACCAGGGGCGGTCCCAGACGGACGGCGGCCCAGATACCGGCGCACCAAAGCAAAAGCCGCAGCCCGATCCGAAGCCACAGCCGCCCCCGGTCCCGCCAGGAAAGCTCTTTCATAGGGGTACCTCCTTTGTTTGTCATAGTATACCACAAAACAGAAGAAAGGAAAGGGGAAAAGACAAGGCAAACCGCCCCGCGGCCCAAAGTCCGCCGCAAGGCGTCCCCTGCGGGCAAAGGGGGACCCCGCCCCTCTCAAAAAGCGACACCCACCGAAAATTTCAGCGGGTGTCTGGTTTCCTGTAGTGGGAGGGGAGGCGTTATCCCTTGGCTTTTCCCCCGCCCCGGTGCCGGCGGCGGTGGTTCCGGGAACGGCCTGCCTGGCCCTCGGGGGCCTTGTCGGTCTGTGCTCCGGCGGCCTTGGCCTCCCTGCCGGCTCCAGGCTCCTGTTTGGGCCGGGCGGAGCCTCTGCGGGAGGCAGACCTCCGCTCCCCGCCCTCGGTCCGGGCCGGGGCCTGCTCGGTCCGCCCGCCGCTCTCCCTGGGCTCGCTCTGGATCAGGCGGGGCGTCACCTTCCGCAGCTTTTCCAGCTCCACCTGGGGCGGGGCCTCATAGCCCTCGGGCCGGGGTCCCTTGCCGCTGCGGACCACCCGGATCTCCTCCCCGGAGTAAAACTGAGGCGTATCGGGGGCGTTTTCCAGCCGGACCTTGACCCTCTCCTTGAGAAGGTCCACGTCGGTGATGTTTCCCACCCCGTCGGGGGCCTCCACAAAGGAGTCCTTTTTGGGAAGCCGCTTCACCGCGTCCTCATAGGCCTCCTGCTCATACTTCAGACAACACATGAGCCGTCCGCAGGCCCCGGAGATCTTGGCCGGGTTCAGGGACAGGCCCTGGGTCTTGGCCATCTTGATGCTGACAGGGTGGAACTGGTCCAAAAAAGCGTTGCAGCAATAAGGCCGTCCGCAGATGCCCAGCCCGCCCAGCAGCTTGGACTCATCCCGGACCCCGATCTGCCGCAGTTCGATACGGCAGTGGAGGGTGGTGGCCAGATCCTTCACCAGGGCCCGGAAATCCACCCGGCCCTCGCTGGTAAAGAAAAACAGCAGCTTGTTTCCGTCAAAGGAGCTCTCGCAGCGCACAAGCCCCATATCCAGCTTGTGCTCCTCGACCTTCTCCTGACAGACCTGCATGGCCTCTTTTTCCCGCTCCCGGTTGCGCTGCAGGCTGGCAAGATCCTTGTCGGTGGCCAGCCGCAGCAGCGGGCGCAGGGGCTGGACCACCTGGTCGTCCTCCACCAAGACATTGCCCCGGCAGCACACGCCGAACTCAGGGCCCTTGGCGGTCTCGATGATCACCTGATCCCCGGCCTGAACCGTCATGCCCTTGGGATCAAAATAGTATTCCTTTCCGCCATTTTTGAAGCGTACTGCGATGATCTCTGTCATAGTGACCCTCCATTGACGCCCGCCGCCAACGCCCCACAGAGCTGTCCCGCGTTCACGTTGAAGGCCGCGTCCTTCCTCAGTTTTTCCAACAGTTCCGCCGTGTGCAGGAGCCGTCCGGGGGCCAGGCCCGCCGCTTTTTGGACGGCGGACAGCTCCTGGGGAGCGGCGCTCAGGGCGTCCCCGCCCCGCTGCAGGGCAAGCGCATCCCGGAGCAGGGCCAGAGACCGTTCCAGCAAAAGGACCAGCTCTCCCCGCTCCCGTTTTTCCTGCTCCACGCACCACACGGCAAAGTCCAATTCGTTCCCTTGGGCCAGCAGCTCCAGGAATCGGGAGGCCTCCCCCCGGACCGGATCGTCCGCCTCCTGCCCCTCCAGCTCGGCCACCGCCTGGCCCAAAAGCCCCCCGCACCGCCGGGCGGCGGCGTGGCGCCGCTCTCTGGGGATCTGGGGGAATCGGCGGGCCAGTTCATACTCCGCCTCCGCCGCCGTGACGGGGGTCAGAGCCGCCCCCTCGCACCGGGAACGGATGGTGGTAAGGACCGCGCCCGGATTTTCGGCCAGAAGGAGAAAGGCGGCGTAGGCCGGTCCCTCCTCCAGCAGCTTCAGGAGGGCGTTTTGGGCGGCTGGCGTCATATCTTGGGCGTTGTGGAAGAGATAGACCTTCCGCTCCCCCTCGTTGGGGCGGATATAGGCGTCGGAGCGGGCCTCACGGGCCTGTCCCACGGAGATATCCTTGCCGTCGGCGCCCACCTGGATCACATCGGGGTGGATGCCCCCAAAGACCTTCCTGCAGGCCGCGCAGCCCCCGCAGGGCTTTTCCCCCGCGCCGGTGCAGACCATGGCGGCGGCAAGGAGCCGGGCCAGGGTCCGCTTCCCCGAACCGGCGGGGCCGCTGATGAGATAGGCGTGGCTCAGCCCCCGCCCTTTCTCCTGGGCGGAGAGCTGTTCCTTCAGGGCGGCGTTGCCCGCCAGCGCGTCCAGTCTCATCCCTCAGACCCGCTCAAAGCGCTCGATGTCCACCACAAAGATGGTGGCGCCTCCCACGGTGACCTCCACCGGCATGGCGGGGTAGTAGCCGTAACCCACCTCGGCGGTGGTGGGGATCATCTGCTTCCGGGCGTGGGAGAACTCCTTGATCACGTCAATGACCGCCTGGACTTTCTCCTCATCCACCCCCACCATGATAGTGACATTCCCCGCCATAAGAAAGCCGCCGGTGGTGGCAAGGCAGGTGGAGGAGAACCCCTTTTTGGTGAGGTTCGTGGTGACGGACCGGGAATCGTCCCGGTTGATGATGGCAAGGACAAGTTTCATGGGATATCCCTCCTGGCAAACAGGTATACACTCTTTTATTATACCGCAAAAGCGGGGATTAGGCTACAACTTTTTTTAGGAAAGGAAAACCGGGACGGAAGAGATCCTTCCGTCCCGGCTCATGTTTCGCTTAAGGCAGATAATTCCAGGGGCTTACCGTAGTGCCGTTCTGCTTGACCTGGAAGTGGCAGTGGTTGCCGGTGGAGCGCCCCGTGGAGCCCACCCGGGCGATGACCTGCCCCTGATAGACCCGGTCTCCGGCGCTGACGCACAGGCTGGAGCAGTGGGCGTAGATGGTCTGAAGACCGTTTTCGTGGTCGATGACCACGTAGTTGCCGTAGCTCCAGAAGCCGCCTGTCCCCGTCCCGGCGAAGGTGACCTTGCCGCCGTCCGAGGCCACGATGGAGGCCCCATAGGACCCGGCGATATCGATGCCGGAGTGGAAGCTGTAGGAGCCAAAGATATACCGGGAACCGTAGCCCGAGGTGACCCGCCCGTAAATGGGCCAGATGAACTTGCCTGTGGCCATGGTCTTGGGCCGGGGCTTGGTGCCCACCGCCACCACCTGGGTGACCGGCTGAGAGTGAACTTCGGTGGAATTGATGACCCGCTCCTGCTCCACGCCGTTGACGTAGGTCACATCGGCGTTGTAGGTGGCCCAGCCCTCTACGCCGGCGGTCCGGATCTTGGTGTAGCCCTGATAGATGGAACTGTCAGGGATCTCCTCCACCTCAAAAGGCACCGCGGCGTCATAGGTCACGTTGTCGGTGGTTTCCACCGAAAGGAAGGGCACGGCCTGACTGATGGTGAGCACGTCGCCGATCTGGAGGCGGTTGATGTCCACATCGGGATTCAGGACCTCCAGCTCCTTCATAGTCATGCCCTGGCTGTTGGCGATGCCGGAGAAGGTATCCCCGGGCTGGACGGTGTAATCCACCTGCTCCATACTGTTGGAGGTGAGGACCGCCGCCATATCCCCAATGTCCCGAAGGGCGGTGGTGGGGGTGTACTCCCGGGTGACGGTCAGATCCTCCACGAACCGGGAGGAAACGGTGTTTTCATTGATATAGGGGGCCTTGATGGACTCCAGCATGGCGTCCAGAGCCTCCCAGTCGTCGGCCGCGCCGATCATCTGCCCGTTCACCGTCAGCACCGAGGTCTTCATCACCTCGCCGATCTGGTCGAAGAGGTAGGTCTCCACCTGAGAGACGGGGATCTGATCCTCCTTCAGAGACAGGGTGTAATCGTAGCCCATGTCGTGGTTGAGGACATATTCATATCCCAGGATCTCGGAAGCCCGGGACTCCACCCGGTCCATGGCGGCCTCCACAGCCTGCCGGCTGCTCACAAGGCCGATATCCACTCCGTCCACCGACCCCCGGTAGGCTGGGGCATACAGGCTTCCCAGCGCCACAGCGGCGGAGACGGAAAGGGCCAGGGTAAGGAACACGGCGGGATCCGCCGGGGAGCGCCGCTCCCCAAAGCGGGGAAGGTGGGGGTGCAGCCGGGGCAAGGAGGGCAGCCGAAAACGGGGGACGTCCTTGATGATATCAGGTGACGGCGCATATCCTGCCCGGCCTGGAGAAGGCAAAAGTTCGTCCAAAAAGCTCCCTCCTTTCTATTAAGGTAAGTCAGCGGAAAAGAAATGTTACCGCAGTATTACGAGAAAGAAACAAAAGATTACAAATGGTTACAAAGGTGATAATACACGCTTTTGGCCCATCCGTCAAGTGTTTTCAGTATTTTCGGCAATTTTTTCTGGGCAATGGCAGGAAAAGGACTATATGTTGTGGGAAGAAAAAGGTTACAAAACCAAATAGGAGGAAGAGAAATTGTAACAATTCTGCAAAAAGAGGGAACAAAAAAGGGAAGCCCCAAAGGGCTTCCCCTGTAAAAAATTTTAATATCTCCGGATCACTGCCACCACCCGGCCCAGCAGGGCGGCGCCCTCCCCGTCGATGGGCTGGTACTCCGGGTTTTCCGGCAAAAGCCAGATGTGACCGTTGTCCCGGTGGAGGGTCTTCACCGTGGCCTCGTCCTCAAA
>CATKDV010000153.1:0-3300 GCA_949746985.1 uncultured Eubacteriales bacterium
CGCGGATTGGGAGATGGGCGAGGATGGACGGTTTAGGATGGGGCAGGTCCATGAGGTCTACGGGACGGAGACTCTGGCCAAATTTGCCTTTTCCATATTCTATCAGGCGGTGAACTTCGCTGAGGAGAACCAGGTTCCCATTTTGCTGGACTATTAGACCCGAAAGGGAGGCTCTGACATGAACGACTGGCTGGAAGTGACGGTGGAGACCACCGACGCGGAGATGGAGGCCCTGGCCGCCCGGCTCACCATGAATGGGGCCGAGGGCCTGGTGCTGGAGAATGAGACAGACTTTAAGACCTTTTTAGAGCAGAACCGTCAATACTGGGACTATGTGGACGACGCCCTTTTGAAACGAATGAAGGGCGTGGCCCGGATCAAGTTCTATGTCACCGACGACGAGGCGGGCCGGAAGCAGATGGCACAGGCCCTCCGGGGGATCGAAAACCCCACGTCCACCGCTCCCCTGAAGGAGGAGGACTGGGCCTACGGCTGGCAGAAGTACTACCAGCCCATGCCGGTGGGGGAGAAGGTCTACATCGTCCCCGAGTGGGAGCGGGGGAAGGCTGTTCCGGAGGGGAGAACAGCGGTCTATCTGAATCCCGGGCTTACGTTCGGCACCGGGTCCCACGCCTCCACCCAGCTCTGTTTAGGGCTGCTGGAAAAGCATCTTTGCCCCGGCGGGGCGGTCCTGGATCTGGGCTGCGGCAGCGGCATTCTGTCCATCGCCGCGCTGAATTTGGGCTGTGGGAAGGCTGTGGGGGTGGATATCGACCCCAAGGCGGTGGATGTGGCCTATGAGAACGCCCGGCTCAACGGGATTGACCGGGACCGGTATCTGGTCCGGGCGGGGAATGTGCTCTCCGACAAGGCTTTGGTGGAGGAACTGGCCGGGGGAGGACCCTATCCCGTCGTCCTGGCCAATATTGTGGCTGATGTGATCATTCCCCTCTCCGCCCAGGCGGGTGGCTATCTGGCTCCGGGGGGCGTGTTTATCTGCTCCGGCATCATTGACACAAGGGCTGACGAGGTCCAAGCCGCTCTGGAGAGGAACGGTCTGCATATTTTAGAGCGGGTCGAGCGGGACGGCTGGTGCGCCCTGGCGGCGGCCTTGGAGTAAAGTATGAAGGCAGTAGTCGAACCGATCAAAATATCATCCATCCGCCGGACCCTGCTGGTCAGCGACATTCACGGGAACCTGCCCCTTTTGAAGGGGGTGCTGGACAAGGCGCGTTTCGGACCGGAGGATGACCTTTATATTCTGGGCGATATTCTGGAGCGGTCTGAAAAGAGCCTGGACACCCTGCGCTATGTAATGGAGCTGTCCCGGACCCACAGCGTACATACTCTGCTGGGAAATAACGACAATATCATCCTGGCGTTTACCGACGGCAGGGACAATATCTCCGACTCTTTTTTCGAGTATTGGTTTCGGCTCCAGGGGGAGAAGAGCATCCTGGTCAAAATGGTCCACCTGCTGGGGCTGGAGGTGGCCGACCCTGCCGACTACCCCGCCGTCCGGGCCGCCATCCGGGAGGCCTTTGCCCCTGAGCTGGATTTTCTGCGGAGCCTGCCCCATATCTTCCTCAGCGACGAGTACCTCCTGGTCCACGGCGGCGTGCCCCGGGAGGAGAGGCTGGAAGAGCTGGACGCTTACGGGTGTATGAAGAACGATAATTTTTTGGGCCAGGGTTACTCCTTCCGCCGCTGGGTGGTGGTGGGACACACCCCTGTGACCCTCTACCGGGAGGATATCCCCTCCGCCAAGCCCCTTTTGGACAGGGAGCGCCATATCGCCAGCATTGACGGGGGCTGCACCTTAAAGGCGGACGGGCAGCTGAATGCCCTGATCCTGCCCCGAAAACCGGGGGAGGACTTCTCCTATGTGGCCTGTGACGGGTTTCCCGTCATGACGGCGCTGGAGGACCAGGAGCCCTCCAAGGACCCGGTGAACATCCGCTGGGGGCGCAGCCGCCTGGAGGTGCTGGAGGAAGGCCCGGAATTCTGCCGCTGCCGGCATTTGGAGACGGGCCGGGAGTTGGATATTCTGACGCAATACCTGCACCGGGATGAAAAAGGGGTCTCCTGCGAGGATTCCACCGACTACCGCCTGCCGGTCAGAGCGGGGGACAGGCTCTCGGTGGTGCGCCGGACCAGCCGGGGGAACCTCTGCAAAAAGGATGGGGCCACAGGCTGGTATTTTGGAAGATTACAATAAATTGATTTTGAGAGGAGCGGATACCCATGATGAATTTCCAGTACTATACCCCCACCAAGGTGATCTTTGGCAAGGGGACTCTGGACCAGGTGGGCGAGCAGGTCAAGGCCTTTGGCGGCAAAAAAGTCCTCATCCACTACGGTGGCGGCAGCGTCAAGCGCACCGGCGTTCTGGACCGGGTGAAGGACTCTCTGGACAAGGCCGGCGTGGGCTATGTGGAGCTGGGGGGCGTAGTCCCCAACCCCCACGTGGGGCTTGTGCGGGAGGGGATCGCCCTGTGCCGGAAGGAGGGGGTGGATTTCCTGCTCCCTGTGGGGGGCGGCAGCACCATCGACTCGGCCAAGGCCATCGGCTACGGCGTGGCCTGCGGGGGCGAGGTGTGGGACTTCTATGACTTCAAGCGCACCCCCACCGCCTGCCTCCCCATCGGGGCGGTGCTCACCATCGCCGCCGCGGGCAGCGAGATGAGCGACTCCTCGGTCATCACCAATGAGGATGGCGGCATCAAGCGGGGCTGCAACAGCGACCTGTGCCGCTGTAAGTTCGCCATCATGGACCCGGAGCTTACCATGACCCTGCCCGACTACCAGACCGCCTGCGGCTGCGCCGACATCCTGATGCACACCATGGAGCGGTACTTCAACTACGATGTGATGGACCTGACCGACGCCCTGGCCGAGGGCCTTATGCGCACCGTTATCGACGCGGCTAAAACGCTGGTGAAGGAGCCCAACAACTACGAGGCCCGGGCCAACGTTATGTGGGCCAGCAGCCTCTCCCACAACGGCCTTACCGGCTGTGGCGCGGGCAAGGGCGACTGGGCCTGCCACCGGCTGGAGCATGAGCTGGGGGGAATGTTTGATGTGGCCCATGGCGCGGGCCTTGCCGCCGTCTGGGGGACCTGGGCCCGGTATGTCCTGCCCGAATGTCCCGCCCGTTTTGCCAAGTTCGCTGTCAATGTGCTGGGCGTGGCCCCCCAGGGCGATGACACCGCTACAGCGTTGAAGGGCGTGGAGGCCATGGAAAACTTCTACCGGGAGATCAAAATGCCCACCAATCTGAAGGAGCTTGGCCTGGAGCTC
>CATKDV010000154.1:0-2183 GCA_949746985.1 uncultured Eubacteriales bacterium
CCCCACGATGATATCCTCAAAGGGGGAGATGATGGAGGCCACGATTTTAATGAGCTCCTCCAGCTCCATCCGCTGGGCCTCCACCTCATACTCCACCCCGTCCAGGGTGAAGGAGGCCACATAGACGTCATAGTACCCGGCGGGCATATTGTAAAGCCCGCTGGGATCCCGCCGGGTGGGATCGAAAGGCCCGTAGGGCAGGCTGGCGTGGGTGAGGACCACGTCGGTCCGGTCAAACTGGGTCACCCTCTCCTCCTCCACGGGAAGCAGGCCGCAGCGGAGGATCCCCAGCCTGGAGGCCCGGATGGTAAACCCCTTGGGAATGACGATGTCGTCCTCCGACTTCGGACTTCCGTCCTCATAAAAGTCCACCCAGAACCCCCGGCCCGCCTGATCCTCAATGAGCTCCCCGGTGGCCTTGTCCCGGTATACGGTGAGCCCTACTCCCTCTCCGCCCCCGGTAAGCCCCTCCGGGATATAGGCGGGGGCCAGCTCCCAGCCGAAGTATTCCCGCACCTGGTCCATGTCCCAGTGCTCCACCTCATAGAGGGCGGGATCCATGTAGAGCCGGGTAGCGTCCATCCCCAGGCGGCCCTCCGACTCGTTCACCACCACAAATTGCCACTGGATGGTGTCCTGCCGCTCCTGGGGGGGCTGGAGGGGCTGGCCGCTCTCCTCCGGATCCGCCTCGGCCGGAGCCTGGGAGCCCAGGGGAGGAAGCACCACCGCCCCCGGCCCGTCAGGCCCGGGGACAACAGGGCCTGCGCTCAGCCGGAAGACCCCCAGCAGGGCCAGACACAGGCAGGCCGCGGCGGCGAAATATCGGATGTAGGGATTTTTTCTCTTTACAGCCCCAAAGCTTTCCGCCTCCTGCACATACAGCAAGTTTACTTCGTTCATATCCATCAAAAGCTCCTTTCCTCTCATACTGAAATACCCTCCTTTTCCAGGTAGTCCTTCAAATCCTTCCGCAGGCGGTAAAGGGTGGTCTTCACCTTGCTCTCCCCTGCGCCGCAACGGGTCGCGATGTCCCGGATGGAATCGCCGTACCAGTAGCGGCGCAGAAAAATGCCCCGCTTTTCCCGGTCCAAAGTACCCAAAAATCCGTTCAGTGCCTCCCCCAATTCCCGGCTTTCCGCCTCCCTTTCCGGGGCGGGGTCGGGGAGACATTGGGCCAGCTCCTCGGTAAGCTCCACCACTGGGGCGGAACGCTTTTGGGCGGTGAGCCAGTCCACTTTTTCCAGGGCGGCGTAGCGGCAGAGCTGGGAGACATAGGCAAAAAGGTACTCAGGCCGTTGGGGCGGAATGGTTTGCCAGGTCCGAAGGTAGGCGTCGTTCACCGCCTCCTGGGCGTCCTCCCAGCTTTTGAGAAACCGTTTTGCCAAGCGCAAAAGCTTGGCCCCGTAAGCTTTTTGCAATTCCTCCAGGGCCGAGTCGTCCCGGCGGAAAAGTCCCGCAATGATGTCCTGGTCCTCCATCCTGCCACCTCCAGTCTGTCGAAAGGCCCTTCACCCATGGAGTGGGAAATTACCTCTTCCCGGTCACATTTTGTTACCGCTTTGTAACTATTTGTTATTTTTTGTTACCAACTTTAGACGATGTTTTTTCCCTTTTGTTCCCTTTTTGGTGTATAATGGGACAAAGGAATTTTTCGAAGGGAGTCTCTTTTTATGGAAGAGCTGTTTCTGCCCGTTTTGTCCCACTTTCAAAACAAGAATCCCTGGTCGGCCAGCGCGGGGCGGCTGCGCTACCGCATCCTGCCCACCGTGGCGGAGAACGAGGAAGACAGCCTCCTTACCGCCGAGGTGTGGGAGGGCCCCTGGGCCTATGAATTCTCCACGGTGGAGGAGACCCGGACTTTCCCCTTGAGCGAGGAGGGCCTAACGGCCCTTCCCCTCTGGCTCACCGAGTGGGCCGACAAGGTCAACGCCCGGCCCGCAAGGACCATGGCGGAGGACGATGAGAGGCGGGTCTCCCCGGCGCAGTGAGGCAAAAGAAGACCGGTATCCTTTCAGGATACCGGTCTTCTTCGTCTTTCCTGGTGCTTACTTCAGAATCTCAGCCAGCTCTTTGCCGCAGAGGTAGCCGGAGGTGAGGCCCCAGCCGTTGGCGGCGCCGCCGAAGGTCACGTACTCCTTCTTCTCGGTGAACAGCACGCCCATGGAGTCGGTGCCGATGGCGTA
>CATKDV010000155.1:0-3214 GCA_949746985.1 uncultured Eubacteriales bacterium
CGAGGCCGCCATCGGCATGGTCAACTCCAAGACCACGGCGGTGCGCCTCATCCCCGCCCCCGGCAAAAAGGTGGGGGACACAGTGGAGTTTGGAGGGCTGCTGGGCTCTGCCCCGGTAATGCCCGTCCATCCGGAATCCAGCGCCGGTTTCGTCCATCGGGGAGGCCGTATCCCGGCCCCCATGCAGAGCCTGAAAAATTGATGGAAATTTCTTTCAACCGCCCCGCCCCCTTGAAAAGGGAGGCGGGGCGGAGTACAATGGGGAAAACCGGCAAATGACCGAAAGGACAGCCTTTTTGCCATATCTATTGAAGGGAGAGGGAGAGGACATCATGAGGAAGGATCGGATTTTGAGCGCGGCGCTGGCCCTGCTGCTGGCGGTAGGGGCCTGTATGCCGCAGGCCTCGGCTGTCATTTCGGAGGTCAAGTGGGAGAAGGAGCCTGCCTCCTGGGCCTTGGAGCAGATGGAGGACCTGGCGGACGGGGGTATTTTGGGACAGGGGACCTATAATCCCACCGTCATCGTGACGCGGGGGCAGTTTTGCTATTTTATGGTCAATATCATCCACCGGGAGGGGAGGCGGGACCTTTTAAGCGCGGCCGCCCCCATGCCTGTGAACTATTTTGAGGACGTCGCCAGCGAGGACGGCTTCGGCGGGCGGTACAATGTGTACACAGCGGCGGTCTACGGCCTTACCGAGGGAGCGCTGGTGGACGGCAAGCGGCTGGCCGACTGTGACAACAACCTGACAAGAGAGCAGGCCGCCAAGATGATGTGCGCCCTTGTGGATGCCCTGGAGAAGTACACCGGGGCAAAAATCAACGAGACGGAAGCCCCCAGAACCTTTGCGGACGCGGGCTCCATCAGCCCCTGGGCCAAGGAGTCGGTGGACCGGGCCTCCGCTCTGGGACTTTTGAAGGGGGACGAGGCAGGCCGCTTCAACCCCCAAGGTATCCTTACCTTCCAGGAGGCCTGCGTCATGCTGGACCGGGCCTTCCGGGCGGCGGAGGAGGCCAACCGAAGCCGGGAGGAGGCGCTGGGGATCCAGCACCTGAACTCCGGGCTGGAGGTGGAGGCAGAGTGGGTGCTTCACACCAGCGGGGAGCTGTATCTGCTGGAGCGGAACGGAAAGCGCTCCGTCCTCCAAATCAGGGGCCGGGACGCGGAAGTCCCCTGCATCCGGGTGGAGTCCTTTGACGGAAACGGCGATTCCGCCGGGATCAAGGACATCCCCGTGGAGCTGGATTTCTGTGCCGGGTTTTACGAGGGGGAGGAGGCCTATTACCTGGCCTTCGGACAGGATAACATGGAGGAGAACGACGATAAGGAAGTCTACCGCGTCGTCCGCTACGACAAGAACTGGAACCGGCTGGCCGCCGCCTCTGTGACAGGCGGGGAGAGCTATACTACCCAGCCCTACCGCGCCACCAGCCATGTGGCCATGGCGGAGGAAAACGGAACGTTGATCCTCCATGCCTCCCGGCAGCGGTATCTCACGCCCAAGGACGGCCTGCGCCATCAGTCCAACATCACCATCAAGATCCGCACCTCGGACATGCGCGTTTTGTATGTAAGCCCTTCCTTCCCCGGCAACCATGTCAGCCACTCCTTCGCCCAGTATGTGGTTTTTGACGGGGGAGAGCCGGTCTACGCCGACCATGGGGACGCCTATCCCCGGGGCTTTGCCCTGAATCTGGACACCGCCACCGGGTATGGGAAGGAGATGAATTTCTTCCCCTTCTCCGGCGAGATCGGGGACAACGCCACCTACGCCATCCCCGGCGGGTTTGGCGTCAGCGGGGACAACTACCTCTTTGCCGGGGCCTCCTCCCCCCAGAAGGGGAACGACAAGATGGAGTACGCCAACGCTTTCCTGGCGGTGATCCCCAAGGCGGGGTATCCCAACAGCACACCGGAGATCAAGTGGCTCACCAGCCTCCCTTCCAATGGGGAGGAGTATGTACGCCAGATCAATATGACCCAGCTTAATAATAATACCTTTGTGGTCATGTGGCAGACGGAGAAGCAGTCCGACCGGACCGTCATGGGGGATTTCGGAGACTTTTACTATGCCGTCTTTGACGGTCAGGGCGAGCAGATCGGACAGACAAAGACCCTGCCGGATTTCATGGCCCCCAACGTGGACCCCACCGTCATCGGCAGCCGCATCTGCTGGGTCCGGCCCGAGGCGGGGCCCTACGGTGTGTTCGGAAACAGCCGTTCCCGCCATCTGAAGGTCTATGAGCTGGACGTGACCCCCCTGGGGCCCTCTGCGGACACTGTGACGCCCATCCCCACAGAGCCCCCGGGACCTGCGGAGACCCCTGACCCGGTGAAGCCGGAAAAGCCGGCGGAGCAGGGCCCTGCCTCCACCGTGCTGCCCGAGGACGGACTCACCGACGTCTACTGTAAGAACCTGGGAGATGGGCAGTGGCTGAAGCTGGAGGTGGTGGACGGGGATACCATCCGCCTGACAGGCAGTATGTCCGCCCTGCCCGATTATTACAATTATGTGGTCCTCCAGGCCTATGGGGAGCAGGCCGAGGTCCCTCTGGTGCTGGGGGAGACCTTCTCTCTGGAGGCCGCCATTGACGTCCGGGAGTTTAACCGGAAGTATCAGGAGGGGGACCTCTACTATGTGACCGCCATGGTCTGCCAGAACCACAGGCCCGGAAATGGGAATCTGGCGGGAATATCCTTCGACGGGGCCAGGGTCTCCCTGCACCCCGACGGGGCCGGCGGCTGTACCCTCTGGGTCATGGAGTGAGGAAAAGGGAGCCGGACAACATCCGGCTCCCTTTTTTGAAGAGAAAAATTGGCAAACCCTCCACAAAATTCTTTCCAAATTTTCAGGGTTGGTGTATACTATAGCTAACCCTAAAATTTATTTGGGAGGTCAACGATATGCTTCATCTTGATTTGTCCAATGTCTCATCCTTTTTGCCCGATGGCTGGCGGACAGGGGAGAAGAAGGCCCTGGAGATGGCCCATGATAAGGTCCTGAAGGGCACCGGCGCGGGCAGCGATTTTCTGGGCTGGGTCCGTCTCCCTGCCGACTATGATAAGGAGGAGTTTGCCCGGATCAAAAAGGCGGCGGAGAAGATCCGCGGTCAGTCCCAGGCCCTGGTGGTCATCGGCATCGGCGGCAGCTACCTGGGGGCCCGGGCGGTCATCGAGACCCTGACCTCCAACAACTTCAACCTGACCAGGAAG
>CATKDV010000156.1:0-2307 GCA_949746985.1 uncultured Eubacteriales bacterium
CCAGTTCGTGCTGGCCGGCAACATCCTGGTCCGGCAGCGGGGCACCCATTTCCACGCCGGCGAGGGCGTGGGCAAGGGCAGCGACGACACCCTGTTCGCTCTGCGGGACGGCAAGGTGAAGTTTGCCCGGCTGGGCAAGGACCGCAAGCAGGTCATGATCGTTTCTGAGTAAGAACCCCCAAAAGCCGCAAACGAGACTTCGTTTGCGGCTTTCTTTTTGAAGAAGAGGTTTTTTATGGACAAGAGCGGTTCTCCCTTTAGACTCCCCGTGGCGCTCCGGGCAGTACTGACGGCGACAGGACTTTTTTGCGTTGCCCTGCGGCTGTTTCGGGTGGTGGAAAACTGGGAGAGCGTAGAGCGCTATTACAAATTGGACCTGGCTGACGGTTTGGTCTGGCTCCTTCTGGAGGCGGCCTTGCTTGCGGGGCCTTTTCTGGCGGCCCTTGCTGCCGCTTTGGCGCCCTGGCTTAGGGACGGCTGGACGAAGGGTCTGGGCCTTGCCGCCGCCTGCATCAGCGCTTTTTTTACGCTGGAGGAGGGGCTGACCTGTTTTGTCCGGGCCGTGAATGGGAACGGCGGCTATGTGGGGGCGGAGCCACTGCTCAGTGCAGTCATCTGCGCGGCGGCGGGGGCGGAGGTGCTGCTCCTCCGCAGGAGACGGAGATAGAAGGGTATTTTTGCCGGCCCCGGCGGGGCCGCTTACCAAGGAGGTTTTTATGGCCAGCAACGGTTTTATCGATAAGGCCCGGATCACCGTCCGGGCGGGGACAGGCGGTGGCGGAGCCGTGGCCTTCCACCGGGAGAAGTATGTGGCCGCCGGCGGCCCTGACGGCGGCGATGGGGGCCGGGGAGGGAACATCCTTCTGCGGGTGGACGAGCATATGTCTACCCTGATGGACTTCCGGTATAAGAGAAAGTACGTGGCCCCCGACGGGGCTCCGGGCCAGGGCAAGCGGTGCTCCGGCAAGGATGGGGAGGACCTGTGGATCCGGGTCCCCCGTGGCACGGTGGTCCGGGATACGGGGACCGGGGAGATCATCTGCGACATGGCGGGGCAGGACACCTTCCTTCTCTGCAAGGGCGGCCGGGGGGGCTGGGGCAACCAGCACTTCGCCACCCCCACCCGGCAGGTGCCCCATTTTGCCAAGGCGGGACTTCCCGGCCAGGAGCGGGACGTGACGTTGGAGCTGAAGCTTCTGGCCGACGTGGGGTTGGTTGGATTTCCCAATGTGGGAAAGTCCACCCTTCTCAGCGTGGTCACCCGGGCCCAGCCCAAGATCGCCAACTACCACTTCACCACCCTGTCCCCCAACCTGGGGGTGGTGGCCCTGGACGAGAATACCTCCTTTGTGCTGGCGGACATTCCCGGCATCATTGAGGGGGCCGCCGACGGAGCGGGCCTGGGCCACGACTTTTTGCGGCATATCGACCGGTGCCGGCTCCTCATCCATGTGGTGGACGTGTCCGGCAGCGAGGGGAGGGACCCGGTGGAGGACTTTGAGGCCATCAATGCCGAGCTTTCCCAGTACAGTCCCGAGCTGGCCCAAAGGCCCATGATCGTGGCGGGGAACAAGGTGGACATCGCCCCGGACCGGGAGGCGCTGGAGAAGCTGAAGGCCCATGTGGAGAAGCTGGGCCTGCCCTTCTTTGAGATGTCCGCCGCCGCCCACCAGGGGACCAGGGAGCTTATGTGGTTCGCCGCCCGGCGGCTCCAGGAGCTGCCCCCCATCACGGTCTACGAGCCCACCTACGTGGAGCGCCCCCCGGAGATCGACACCTCGGAGGAGCTGACCATCGAGCGGGAGGACGACACTTGGATCGTGGACGGCCCCTGGCTGCGTCAGCTTATGGCCAATGTGAACTTTGGCGACTACGAATCCCGGAACTGGTTCGAGCGGAAGCTCCGGGAATCGGGGGTCTATGACCGGCTGGAGGAGATGGGGATCCAGGACGGGGATCCCATCTGCCTTTACAATCTGGAGTTTGAATACCGTAAATAAAGGAGAGAAAACCATGGCGGACAAGCGGTTTGAGAAGCTCTACACCCAGGGCGTGGTGGAGGTCATCGAGATCTGGGTGGACCAGTACACGGGGGTCAACTACCTCTGGCACAGCAGCGGCAACGCCGGAGGGCTGACCCCTCTGCTGGGCCGGGATGGGAAACCCGTGGTCTCCCCCCTTTTTGAAGAATAAAAAACACCCCCGGTGCTTTCAAGCGCCGGGGGTGTTTTTTGCTTAAGTTCCCATGGTATGGGAGCGGAGATAATCGAACCACCGCTGGTTTCCCTGGGCGGTCAGATGCAGTCC
>CATKDV010000157.1:0-5642 GCA_949746985.1 uncultured Eubacteriales bacterium
GCGTGCCCTGCCTGGTGGCCGTGGAGCAGAACGCCACCGGCCACGCCTACCAGATCGCCCTGGCCTACATCGCCGGCATTGGCGGCGCCCGGGCCGGCGTCATGGAGACCACCTTCCACGACGAGACCGAGACCGACCTCTTTGGCGAGCAGACCGTGCTGTGCGGCGGCGTGGTGGACCTGATGCGCTGCGGCTTCGAGGTGCTGGTAGAGGCGGGCTATGAGCCGGAAAACGCCTATTTCGAGTGCATCCACGAGATGAAGCTCATCATCGACCTGATCAACAAAGGCGGCGTGGCGGCCATGAACTACTCCATCTCCGATACCGCTGAGTTCGGCGAGTACGTCTCCGGCCCCCGGGTCATCCCTCACGAGGAGACCAAGGCCCGGATGCGGGCCGTCCTCTCCGACATCCAGGACGGCACCTTCGCCGGCAAGTGGATCGCCGAGAACAAGAACGGCCGGACCTTCTTCAACTCCAAGCGCTCCCAGCTCAAGAAGCACCAGATGGAGATCGTGGGCGGCGAGCTGCGGAAAAACATGATCTGGGGCGGCGACGCCGACCTGGATACCGCGTCCAACTAAATTCTACCCCCGCTGTAGTAAAAACCCCTCCCCCCCGGAAAGTCCTGGGGGGAGGGGTTTATTATGGAAAGATTCCTTTGGCGCCAGGGGATGGACCAGGGCAAAAGAGCCGTCCCCCCAGTCTTCCCGAGGTGGGTTCTTCTCCTATTACAGGCTGTCGCTGAACTCCCGCAGCTCCCTTTGCTTTTCCTTTGACAGGCAGTTGTACTCCGTCTGGGTGATCGCACCCTCCAAACAGTAGAGGTGGACCAGGCAGACGTTGGGATAGAGGGTCTTCAGCCTTCGGTAGGCCTCTTTGGCGCCCACCGCCATCAGCTCTTCGGCGCAGTTGATCCCCACGGAGCGGAGCTTCCGGTCCATCTCTTTTCCCAGATTCATCATGCTTGCCAGCTCTGCCATAGCCGTTCCTCCTTATCTTGTTTCCTCTCCCCCGCTCATCCGGCCCATCAGCCCCAGAGAGGCCAGGCTCAGGACCCCTCCCAGCAGGAAGGCGGCGGGGAGACTTATCTCGGACAGGCGGCCGAACACCAGGGTGGCCGAGAGGGTGACGGCGTCCATCCAGACCGCGTGGACACTGAGGGCGGTGGCCCGGTCCTTTCCCCTGATCTCCCGGTTCTGGACCGCGGCCTGGAGAGGCTGGAGCAAGTTATAGCCGACCCGAAGAGCCGACACCGCCAACACCGACGAGAGTTTATCCCCTGTGAGGGCCAGGAGCAGACAGGCCAGGGCCGAGGTCAGAGGCAGGAGGAGAAGGAGCCATCTCTCCCCCACCCACTCCCTCAGGCGGGCGGAAAAGCCCCCCAGAAGGCCCAGAAGGGTCGCCAGGGCGTAGGCCAGACCCATGCCGGCGGCGGTCATGCCGGTACGCTGGTACTGGCTCTGGCTGTAAAAGACGGTGATCATCTGATGGGAGGCCCCCAGAAGAGCCGCCCCGGTCAGAAAGAGGAGAAGCCGCCTGTTCTTCAGGGTCTCCCCCAAGGCTCCCCGAAATCCATCCAGAACCTCCCTGCCCCGGCGGCGTTCCGGGGCCCTCACCTCCCGGAGGCCCAGAGAGAGCAGGGCTGCGGCGGCATAGCTCACCGCCGTCAAGGCTCCCGCCAGACGGTGATCCTCCCCGATCCAGAGGGTATAGACCCCGGTGGCCAAGAGCAGTCCCAGGATGGTCATATTGTTGTAAATTTCAAAGGTTCGCTGGGCGTTCTCCGGCGGACAGGATAGATAGAGCATTCCCGCATCCACCCCGGAGAGGCCGGCGGCCACCACCCCCAGCAGGACCCGCTCCAGAAGGAAGCCCCCAAAACCCGCCGCCCGCCAGAAGATCAGCTTGGTGACAAAGTATAGGCCGGAGCACAGAACCATGGTTTGTCGGTAGCCCAGCCGCTCCGCCAAAAGGCCCCAGGGCAGCTCCAGGGCCACCGAGAGAGTCAGGGATAGCCCCTCCATAAGGGCGATCTGACCCAAGCCCACCCCCGACGCCTGACGGTAGAGGGTGGCGATGGGGCCGTAGAACACCATGCCCTGGAGAAGGGCCATAACATAAAAAATGTATATATTGCGCCGGTCCATAACAAAACCGTCCCTTTCTAAAAATAGATACAGCAGACAGGCACCCGTTGACCGGGCGCCTGTCTGGTGACGCCGTATCCCTTTTAGGTGGGACGGTTTGCCATAGAACTCTCCTTATTTCACAGGCAAGCTTTGATCTTCTCGATGCGCTGGGCGTACTCCTCCTCGGTAAGAAGGGTCTTGCCGGGGTTCATCTGGAAGGTGCCGCCCCACTCGTCCCCATCCTTGTATTTGGGGACCAGATGGAAGTGGAGGTGGCAGCCGGTATCGCCGTATGCGCCGTAGTTGAGCTTGTCGGGATGGAAGGCGGCATGGATGGCCTTGGCGGCCTTCTCCACATCGTCAAAGAAAGCGTCCCGCTCCTCCTTGGTCAAGTTGATGATCTCGCTGATATGGTCCTTGTAGGCCACCACGCAGCGGCCGGGATGGCTCTGCTCCCGGAAGAGGTAGAGGGTGCTGACGTTCAGCTCACAGATGGGAATGGCGAAGGCGTCCACCAGTTCGCCGCGCGCGCAATAGCTGCAAGTAGGATCTTTCATAGGGGTCCCGCCTTTCTGGTTTGTGATACCAAAATTATACCAGACCGGAGCGAAAAAAACAAGAGGGGAAGCCCTACTGGTACTTTTTCGCCGCCCATATCATGGGAAAGAAAAAGCTCAGGCTGAACAGCAGGGTCAAATACAGCATGGCCATACTGGGCAAAAAGCGGCGAAAAAGCCAAAACACAGGCGGCCAAAGGACCGCCGTCCCCAGCGGCCATCCCCTGCCTACAGCGATGATGTGGGGCCAGTTGCTGTTATTGAACCGGACCCCCGGCAGATTCATGCGAAAAAAGCCGTCGGAATAGGCGGATATCTTATTCTCATCATAGTAGGCGGGAAGCGTTTCCTTGACAAAAAAGCAAAAGAAGGCTCCTATGCCCAAACTCAGGCCCTCTACCAGCAGCAGATAGTCCCACAGCTCCACCGGGGAAAGCTGGTTCAAGGTGGCCAAAAGAAGGATTTCCAAAGTCGCGGCAGCGGTACAAACGAGCCACCCCCACCGCCAGAAGCGGCGGTTTTTTTCCCGTTTCTCCCGCTCCTCTGCGGAAAGCTGGATGGCCTTATTGACAAGGGATTCTACTTCACTGTTGTTCAGGCCTTCTCCCGGTATCCTCTCCCCTCTCAGCAGTTCGGCCACCGTCACCTCCAGCAGCTGTGACAGCGGCGTCAACAGGCTGATGTCCGGAAGGCTCTGGCCCCGCTCCCATTTGCTCACCGCCTTGTTGGAGACAAAGAGCCTATCTGCCAATTCCTGCTGTGTAAAGCCTTTTTCCTTTCGCAGCTCCACAATGAACAGGCCGAATTTTTCCCGATCAATGGATCCCATTTCTCATCCCTCCTCGCTTTCACAGCATAGCATTTCCCAGCTTTTCCGTCAATCCACTGGCGGTAGAATGGGGTTTTCCCTTGACTGGCAGGACTTGAGAGAGTAAAATAATTGCAATATTCTCCCGCGAAGGAGGTCCTACTTATGAGAAGCGACAATGTGACAAAGGGCGTGGACCGCGCCCCTAACCGCTCCCTGTTCTATGCTCTTGGCTATACCAAGGAAGAGCTGGAGCGTCCTCTGATCGGTGTGGTCTGCTCCTATAACGAGATCGTCCCCGGACATATGAACTTAGATAAGATCGCCGAAGCAGTGAAGGCCGGGGTCCGGGCCGCCGGGGGCACCCCGGTGGAGTTCCCCGCTATCGCCGTGTGCGACGGCATCGCCATGGGCCATATCGGCATGAAGTATTCTTTGGTGACGAGGGATCTCATCGCCGACTCCACCGAGGCTATGGCCATGGCCCACCAGTTTGACGGCCTTGTCATGATCCCCAACTGCGACAAGAATGTGCCGGGACTTCTCATGGCGGCGGCCCGGATCAATATCCCCACCATCTTCTGCTCCGGCGGACCCATGCTGGCCGGACGGCTGGAGGACGGGCGGCGGACCTGCCTTTCCCATATGTTCGAGGCTGTGGGCGGCTACTACGCCGGCAAGCTGGACGAGGCGGGGGTGGAGGAATATGAGAACAACGCCTGCCCCACCTGCGGGTCCTGCTCGGGGATGTACACCGCCAACTCCATGAACTGCCTCACCGAGGCCATCGGCATGGGGCTTCGGGGCAACGGCACCATCCCCGCCGTTTGGTCGGCACGGCTGCGGCTGGCCAAGCACGCGGGAATGCAGATCATGGAGCTGGTCAAGAAGGACATCCGGCCCCGGGAAATCATGACCCCCGCCGCCTTCCACAATGCCGAGACGGTGGACATGGCCCTGGGCTGCTCCACCAACACCATGCTCCACCTGCCCGCCATCGCCCATGAGTGCGGCATCGAGCTGGACTTGGATATGTCCAACGAGATCTCCTCCAAGACCCCCAACCTCTGTCATCTGGCCCCCGCCGGGGATACCTATATGGAGGATCTGGAGGGCGCGGGGGGCGTGTATGCCGTGATGAAGGAATTGACCAAAAAAGGGCTATTAGACACCGGCGTCCTCACCTGCACGGGCAGGACCATGGCGGAGAATTTGGAGGGGGTAGAGAACCTGGACCCCCAGCTCATCCGTCCCATTGACGACCCCTACTCCCCCGACGGCGGTATCGCCGTTTTGAAGGGCAATCTGGCCCCCGAAGGCTCGGTGGTGAAGCGCTCCGCCGTAGCCCCGGAAATGATGGCCCACTCCGGTCCCGCCCGGGTCTTTGACAGCGAGGAGGAGGCCATCACCGCCATCTACGCCGGGAAGATCAAGGCCGGCGATGTGGTGGTCATCCGCTACGAGGGTCCCAAGGGCGGACCGGGGATGCGGGAGATGCTGAACCCCACCTCCGCCATCTGCGGCATGGGTCTTGGCGAGAGCGTGGCCCTCATCACCGACGGACGGTTCTCCGGGGCCACCCGGGGGGCGGCCATCGGCCATGTCTGCCCCGAGGCGGCCCAAGGCGGCCCCATCGCTCTGGTGGAGGAGGGGGACCTGATCTCCATCGACATCCCCTCCTGCTCTATCACCCTGAATGTGGATGAGGCTACACTGGCCCAGCGGAAGGCCAGGTGGACCTGTCCTCCCGCCAAGGTGACCACCGGGTATCTGGCCCGGTACGCCAAGCTGGTGAGTTCGGCGGCCCGGGGCGCGGTGCTGGAGTAACTCCCTTATGAGACCTGCCAAACACAGCAGTCTTCTGCGGCTGGAGCGGTGGGAAAAGGTATCTCTTGGCGTCCACGCTTTCGTTTTGGTCGGTTTTTATATCTCACTGATATGGACAAGACCACAAAAACTATGCGGAGCTGCTGACAAGAAACTCCATTTATGTGGTGCAAAGTGCAGAACGGCAATCAGCGTCATCATAGCTGATTGCCGTTCTGTTTTACTTAATGTAACGAAATCCCCACTTAGTCATCTCATAAAAAATGGGGAGCAAATCATGTCCCATTTCTGTCAAAGAGTATTCCACGTGTGGTGGAA
>CATKDV010000158.1:0-5970 GCA_949746985.1 uncultured Eubacteriales bacterium
CATCTTCAAAACGCCGTCCACCAGTCCCAGGCCGGCCCGGAGAATGGGGACCACGGCGATCTTCTTGCCCGCCAGGGTGGGCTGCATGGTCTTGCAGATAGGGGTCTCGATCTCCTTGGTCGTCAAGGGCAGGTCCCGGGTGGCCTCATAGGTGATGAGCATACCCACCTCACCCACCAACTCCCGGAAATCCTTGACGCTGGTCTCCTTCTTCCGCATGATGGTCAGCTTGTGGGCCACCAGGGGGTGATCCATAATGTGGACTTTGCTGTTTCCTTCGTACATATTGTTCTCCCCTTCCGTCATTTTGTGGACTGCTCCCGCGCCAGCCGTTCCCGCTCCGCCTGGGACAGGCGGTGGTACTCGGGGACCAGTTCTCCGGCTGTGATAAGCGTTCCATTCCGGGCCTGCTCCAGCGCCGCCCGGGCCACCCCCCACGCGCTCTGGTAGCGCAAGTTGGGTGGAGTCAGGCGGACGGAAAGACCCATTTTCATAAATTGATTATAGCACATTTGGGCGCCGTCTCCAACTAAAATTTGAGTCGCTTCTCCACTTTTTATTTCCGCCGCCAGCTCTTCCAACCCAATGGCACGGTCAGGGCACAGCCGCTCTATCCGTTCCCCGTCAGCGCGGAAACGGGCGTTGTAGACCTGATTTCTGCGGGCGTCCATCACGCAGCACAGTTCTCCGGACCAGAGGACCGAGTTCCAAGCCATCGCCTCCAAGGTAGAAACTTTGGCACAAGGCCTCTCCATCCCCCAGCCCAACCCTTTGGCGGCAGAGACGCCGATCCGCAGGCCGGTGAAGGAGCCCGGCCCCGCCGCCACGGCGATGACATCTATCTCCCCTATCGTCAACGGTACGCCACAGTTTTTCAGCATATCCTCACACATGGGCATTAACGTCACCGAATGGGTAAGGCCATTGTTTTGGAAGGACTGGGCAATAAGAAAGTCGTCCTCACACAGAGCCACCGAGCAGGCAACGGCGGAGGATTCCAGGGCAAGTATCTTCACGGCTCCATCCCCCCTTCTATCGTGATGACCCGGTCATTGTCCCCCGGACCCCGGCGGATATCAACGGAGACCGCCCCCTCCAAAGCGTCGGCAACGTTCTCGCTCCACTCCACGGCACAGACCCCTCCGCGGTGAAGATAATCCTCCCAGCCAATGTCGAAAAGCTCCTCAGAGGAGGTCAGGCGGTACATATCAAAATGGAAAAGGGGCAAAGGATCCCCCTCATACTCATTGACAATAGTAAAGGTTGGGCTGGTGACCCGGTCGGTAATGCCAAGCCCCCGGGCAAGGCCACGGATAAAGGCGGTCTTGCCCGCTCCCAGATCCCCGGTAAAGGCAAGGATCGTTCTGGGGCGCATGGACGCCGCCAGCTTCTCCCCCAAAGCCTCTGTCTCCTGTTCGCTGTGGGTGCGGTATTCCATTGCATCCCCTCCCCTTGTCCAATTTATAAGGAATTTATAAATTTACCGCTGATAGTATAGCACAACCGGGAAAGAAAT
Organism: uncultured Eubacteriales bacterium; assembly: GCA_949746985.1. GTDB lineage: Bacteria > Bacillota > Clostridia > Oscillospirales > Oscillospiraceae > Vermiculatibacterium. The sequence continues at coordinate 1,517 of CATKDV010000158.1, forward strand.
GGTATACTAACTTCGAAGATTTCACAAGGAAGGAGGAATGGCCGTGTCCTGGCTGCGGGACTCCCTGCGGGACTTTTGGGAACGGGGAGATAAGCTGCTGCTGTGCCTATGTCTGATGGCCAGCGGCTACGGTCTGGTGCTGATCTACTCTGCCACCCGGTATCTCACTGTCAATCGGGACCGAAGCGTTATGATCCAGGCCATCGGTATCCTCCTGGGCGCAGCGGTCTACATCCTTCTGTCCTCGGTGGATCTGGAACTTTTCACCGAAAAGACCTGGAAGCTACTGTTCCTCTTCAATATCGGATTTAATCTGCTGGTCCGCACCCCTCTGGGCGTGGAGGTAGGCGGGAACCGAAACTGGGTCCGGATCCCCGGTCTGCCTATGAATATCCAGCCTGCCGAAATTACCAAACTCACCTTTATACTTCTTTTCGCTTATCAGTGCTCCAGGCTTCAGGAGAGGGGCATCAGCCGCCCCACCTCTGTCTTTCAGCTTGCAGCTCACGCCGGGTTCATGGCCGGGCTGATCGTGGTAGTTTCCGGGGATAAAGGAATGCCTTTGGTGTATCTGTTTCTCTTTGCTATTATGTGCTGGTGCGCCGGAGTGAAGCTGCGGTGGTATGTGTTGGCTGCGGCAGTCTGCATTGCCGGGGTCGCCGTTTTGTGGCCCCGGGTCAGCGGGCAGTATTGGGCCCAGCGGATCACCGTGGTCATCGACCATTTAACAGGTAATGAGGCCACGCTGGTCAACCAGACCCAAGGGGTAGGCTGGCAACAGACTCGCTCTATTTTAGCCATTGGTTCGGGGGGACTATGGGGGCTGGGGTACGGAAAAGGAATCCAGACCCAAAGCCCCTATGAGACCTCCCTTAACGCCCGCTCCACCGATGAGATCTTTGCTGTCTGCGGAGAAGAACTGGGACTGGTGGGCTGTCTTTTGATCATTCTGTTGCTGTCGGCCATCATCTCCCGATGTGTGTGGGTGGCCCGAAGAGCCCCCAGCCCTATGTCCGCCCTGACCGCTGCGGGATTCGCTGGAATGCTCTTGTTTCAAAGCGTCCTTAATATTGGTATGTGCCTCTATGTACTGCCCATTGTAGGCCTGACACTCCCCTTTTTCAGTTACGGCGGCAGTTCCATCATCACCATGTTTGCCGCTATGGGAGTCGTATCCTCCATAAAAACAAGGTCCCTTCCCAGCTGGCTCAAGGACCGAAGCTCTATATGAAAAGAAGGACGCCATATCATATGATATGGCGTCCTTCTTTTTGGAGCAGGTGAGGGGAATCGAACCCCCGTGTTCAGCTTGGGAAGCTGACATTCTACCATTGAACTACACCTGCATTTGGCGTTCCTCCAATTAGCTTATATATAGTAACACATTTTTTCCAAAAGCGCAAGAGGTTTTTTGCGATGATCAGTCCGCCCAAAAAAACACGCTGAAAATGGTCTCGGTGTGCAATTTCGCCGTCGGCGCTGGTCTGGTGACGGCAGGCGTCGTATTTCCGTCCAAGTGGTACGCTTTGCTGGGCGGTATCGGTATCATCAGCAGCGCTGTACTGCGCCACGAAAGCGGCGGCAGGAAAGATGACCATTGCGTTTTGAATGGCTGCCATGCCCTGTATGCGGCAGTAAGACCTGTATCAAAATGCGCGATGCGCACTTCCCTGTTCTGTCTCAAGTGCCAAAAACTGCCTTAGAACAAAAATATGCCGGATGTTGTGAACATCCGGCATATTTTATTCTTTTTGAGGCAGGTCCACAGGCGCCCCCTTCCAATCCTTGGCGGCAGGACTGCTGAGAAGCCTCCCATTCGCGGCAAACTGGGAGCCGTGGCAGGGACAGTCCCAGGTGTGCTCTCTCGGATTCCACTTAAGCGCACAGCCCAGATGGGGACAACGGCGGAGACTGGGCGTCAGCAGACCCACTGTGGAGGAGACGACATTTGCCGCAAGGGGCAGGGGTTTCATGGCCCGGGCCGGATCGAAAACCGCCCCCCAATCCGCCGCCCCCTTGATCAACAGGTCACACAGGATCAGCGAGGCCGCCATGGAACTGGTCATGCCCCATTTGTTGAAGCCGGTTGCCACATACCAGTTTGGCTCTGCCGGAGAGTAGGCTCCGATATAGGGCGCTCCATCCAAAGTCATACAGTCCTGGGTCGCCCAATAAGCCACCTCCCGGCTTTGGGGCCAATAGCGGCGGGCGGTACGGCGCAGCTCTTCCCAGCCTCCTCCCCGTTTTCCTGTGCGATGGCTCCCTCCCCCCAGAAGAAGCAGCTGCCCCGCTTGACGGAAAGACAGACCGTGACCAGATCCGTCGATATACATTCCCCGGATGGGTCCAGCTCCTTCCAACGCCAGCACATAGGAACGGTCCTGATACATTTTCATAAAATAGCAGCCCCGGCGGTCAATAAAGGGAAAATGCGTACAGAAGACCACCTTTTTGGCCCGGATCACCCCTCGGTCCGTATAGACCACCGTGTCGTCTACCCGACGGACTGGAGTGTTCTCCCGAATATTGAGTCCGGGCAGGATGCCCCGGATAAACTCCAAGGGCTGGAAATACGCCTGGCCAGGCATTTCCAAAGCTCCCGCCACCGGAAAGGGAAGCTCGGTACTCTCATGCCAGAGCGCAGAACAGCCTATGGCTCCCAAGGCTTTCTGCTCCCGCTGAAGTTTCTGCGGCGCGTCCAAAGTATAAACAAAGGCGGAGCTTTCCACAAAGCCGCAGTCTATTTTTTGACTCAGTGCCCGGTATTCTTCCAACGCTTTCCGGTTGGCCTGGAGATACTCCGCCGCGCTCCTCTTTCCCATCCATTTGATCAGTTTATCATAGATAAGCCCATGTTGGGCTGTGATCTTTGCTGTGGTATTCCCTGTCACTCCGCCGCAGATACGGTCTGCTTCCACCACCAGACAATCCCTCCCCGCCCGGCGGAGCTGGAAGGCGCACAGCAATCCCGCCAATCCGCCGCCAATGATAAGGACGTCGGTATGGCAGTCCCCCTCCAAGGCCGGGAATCGCGGCAGTTCAGTCTCCGTATGCCACAGGGATCTTTTTATTGCCATAAAAATCACCTCCCGGGGTAGTATACACTCCCGGGAGGTGTTCCATTCCTTTTGAAATTAAAGCGCTTCCACCGCTTCCATGGCTTGGAAGATCATATCCTCTGTAATAGGATAAGGGACATGCTTCATATCGGGGGCATTGACGATAGCTTTCAGGACCGGCGTCATAAACTCCCGGTCCAGGGGGACCTTCATCTCCCGGAACGTGGTGTCGATCCCAATAGACTGAAGAAACGCTTTCACTTCCAGCGCCTTTTCCCGGTCTCCGTCCACCATGAGCTGGACCAGCACGCCATAGGATACCACATTGCCATGGCGGTGGGTCTCATCAAAACCGGGGATGGTCACCATACCATAATAGGTGGAGTGAGCCACAGCACCGTTGTAAAGGTCCAGCACCAAGGTAGACACCAGACCCGTACTGACAATGATGGCCAGCGCAGCCTGCTCCAGAGCCAGGGAAACTCTATTCTCTCTGCAGTCAGCTAACGCCTGGCTGCCGTGCTCCCGCAGAGGCTCGTAGCACATATTGCTGATCTCCCGGCCCAAAGCGGAAGAGTGCTCCAGCTTGTCGTTGCGGGCAGAAAAGTGGCACTCGAAGAACTTTCCGATGGTATCGCCCATACCGGCCTGAAGATATTCCGCCGGAGCCTTGGCCAAAATCTCCAAGTCAATAAAGCAGTGGCGGGGCGGGCGGGCAGCATAGCCAAAGTGATCCAGCTTACCATCCTCCCAGTAGATAACAGACAGCTTGGTCATTCCAGCACAGGTGGCGGCAATGGTGGGGAAGGTAAATAGGGGCAGGTCTGCCTCGGACGCCGCGCCTTTCGCGGTATCCAACGCTCTGCCGCCGCCCATGCCAAAAATCATGTCCGCCCCCACCTCTTTGGCGTGAGCAGCCCATTTCCGAATGTTGGCCATGGTACAGTCGGCCCCATAAACCTGGGCGTCCACGACCTCCAGGCCACTGCCCTTCAGCGCCGCTTCCAGCCGGTCTTTTCCCGCCGCCAAAGCGCGGCGGCCGCCCAAAAGAAAGACGCGCTTACCAAAGGGGGCACAGATAGCTGGAACCTCTTGATAAACCTCGGGGCCTACAGAATAGTTGCAGAAAAAAACGGAATGACTCATATCTATCATCTCCTGTAAATTCATCTTATCATTTGGAGCTAATAGTAAAATAAAAAGTTCTCGTTTTCTTGTTTATCATGAAGAAAACGAGAACTTCTTTGGTCCGAGTGACTGGACTTGAACCAGCGGCCTCCTGAACCCCATTCAGGCGCGATACCAAACTTCGCCACACCCGGGTATTTCCTTCCCTTAGAAAGGGCACAGTTATATTAGCACATTTCTTTCCGATTGGCAAGCCCTTTTCAGAAA
>CATKDV010000159.1:0-8406 GCA_949746985.1 uncultured Eubacteriales bacterium
GCCCTGTTGTTCCCACCATACGGCGCGGTAGTTCAGTTGGTTAGAACGCCGGCCTGTCACGCCGGAGGTCGTGGGTTCAAGTCCCATCCGCGTCGCCACCTGCCTCTGTAGCTCAGTTGGTAGAGCAGAGGACTGAAAATCCTCGTGTCACTGGTTCGATTCCGGTCGGAGGCACCAGAAAAAATTCTCCCGGAATGGGGACATTCCGGGAGAATCCTTTTCCAAGGTACTGCATAGTATGGAGTGTCTACAAAAGATACGGGCATAGCTCATCTGCTTACTCTTCTTTTACGAACGCAGTGAGTTTAAGAAGAGTTAGTGCCGGCGAAGCCGGCTGTAGAGCGTACCTATGACAGGACCAAAACTTAAGATGCGGGCATAGCTCATCTGGTAGAGCGCCACCTTGCCAAGGTGGAGGTAGCGAGTTCGAGCCTCGTTGCCCGCTCCAACGTCGGAAGAAACCTGCTCCATTCCGCGCCCGCCTGTGGCGGAAGCGCCAATCCACAGGTTTCTTTCTCCTCTCCTCACAAAAGCGGCAAGCCGCTTTTGCGGGGGCCCCAAGGTCAAGGGCAAAGGAATTTGCCGTTTTCCAAACGGGCATTCGGCAACGTAGCCAAGTGGTAAGGCAGAGGTCTGCAAAATCTCCACCCCCAGTTCGAGTCTGGGCGTTGCCTCCAGATCAAATAAGACCCAAGTATAACCGTGTTATACTTGGGTCTTATTTTTTGTCAGGAACGCAGCATGTCTTTGAAAATAGCGGCAAAGCGCTCTCTGTCCACCTTGAGGATCACTTCGGCATTTTGCTCCGGGAACTTGGTCTCGCTCCAGATGTCTGTGACCGTTCTACCCAAGGTGATGGTGCCCCTTGTCTCCACGTGCAGGCCGCATTTTACTCCGGCGAACAGCTCGGGGTGATCGTAGGACAGGACGGGCAGAACGTCGTGGACGGCCACTGCCTTTTTGCCGATCCGCTTGCTGTTGACGATGGTCGCCAGTCCCATGCAGTCTGTGAAAAGCCTTCCCGCGTCTGTTTTCATGGCGGCGATCTCCTTCATGTCCCGCTCATCCATGTAGGCCTTCAGGGTGACGTCCAGCCCGAACATGACGATGGGGATGCCGCAGTTCATCACGATCTCCGCGGCGTGGGGATCGACGCAGATGTTGAACTCGGCACATGGGGTCCAGGCGCCACCCTCGGCGGAGCCGCCCATGATGACGATTCGGTTTACATAATCTTTTAGATCCGGATACTTCATCAGAGTCAGGGCAATGTTGGTCAACGGCCCAACTGCCACGATCTCCATACCCTCATGGGTCCTGGCCGCCTCATAGATCGCGTCCCAGGCCTTGACGGTCTCCTTGACCGCCTTGGACTCTGGAAGGATGACCCCGCCCAAGCCGTTGTTGCCGTGGATGTAGGCGGCATCCTGGACTTGGATGACCAAAGGGGAATCGGCGCCGGGATGCACTTTTATTTCAGGATGGCCAAAATGGGCCAAAACATTGCGGGCGTTGACAAAGGTCTTGGAGTGGGATACATTGCCCACCACGCTGGAGCTTCCCACCAGCCATGCATTCTCTGAACGCAGGGCGGCGAGGATGGCAAAGGCGTCGTCTACGCCGGTGTCGGTATCCAGCCAGATCGGAATTTTTTTCATCGCGTTCCCTCCTGTTCACAGGCGGCCGGAAGACCGGATAGGAGATGGGACAAGGCGTTTTCGTCCAAGCCCTCCAAGACAGAAACGTTTGCTTCCCGCTCCAGTTGATTTTTGAAATCGGCGACGGTGGCCCCTCTGGAAAAGGCGCCGCTCAATTCCGTCTCGACATATCGCTCTCTTGCCTGAAACAGCTCCGGATGAGCCGGCGCAAGGGCGGCGGAGATGTTCCGGAGGACCCGGCCATAGTGGAGCCCTTCTGAAAGACCGAAGTTTTTCAAATAGGCGCTGGGAAGGACGGCCTCCGGATGGGAGAGGGCGTCGCTCAATTCCAGTGGCGCCATAAAGGTTTTGACCCCGGAGCGAAGGACCACGTCCAAGGCCTCCGGGTCGGTATAGACGTTGCGCTCTGCGGCGATGGAGGCGTCTCCGCCCCGGAAGCTCCCCCCTGCGAAGGAGATACAGCGGAGCTTTTCCTTGAGTTCAGGCTGGGCCAGAAGGAGGGCGGCGGCGTTGCTCAAGGGGCCGCAGACGACGAGGACGGTCTGGCCGCCGTCAGAGACGGCTTCAGCCATCAGCCTGACCGATTGGCCCTCTTCACAGGTCCTGACGCCCAGGGAGGAGATGAGAGCCTTCAGGGCTTCGGCTTCCGCCCCATCCTCCGGCTTGGGGGAAAACGTGACCGCCTTAAGCTCATAGGCTGGGTCTGAGCTCAAAAGAAGCAAGGGGATATAAGCCTCTTTTTTGGGTTCAAGGTCCATGATCACCGGGATCTTCATCTTACCGCCTCCTGCTGCATGATATTTGAAAGTCGCCGTTCATGGGATAGTTGCCATAGCCTTTTTTGGAGCATTGTGCTATACTATTAAAATACAGGATCATATCCCCCATTTCTATGACATTTGTCACAAGAGGAGATATTTTTATGAAAAAAGAGGTGGTAGAACAGGAAACGGTGGCCCAGTTGGTCCAGCGGTATGGCCTGCGGGAGTTTTTGGAGGACCGGCATGACGCCTACATCCAAGTGATGCGGCGCAAAAGGGGCACCATCCTGATCCAACAGGGGGAAGAGGTCCCGTTCCTCTATCTTCTTCTGGAGGGGCGGACCAGTATCTATCAGGTGAGGAGTAATGGAAAGCAGATCTTGCTGAACACCTGTGAGGCGGGCAGCACCTTGGGGGAGGTGGAGCTGTTTTGCAGCCGGCCTGCTATGGATTTTGTGGAGCTAACTGAGGATAGCCTGCTGCTTGCCATTCCCATGAACTATTGCCGGGCTGAACTATTGAAAGATCCGCCCTTTTTGCGCCGGGTGGCCAACATATTGGCGGAAAATTTGTATAAGGTGGAGACGAATACGGCCATCAACCTTTCCTTGGAGTTGGAGGACAAGGTGGTCAGCTATATTCTTAGCGTGGAGAAGGACGGCTTTTTTGCTCTGGACCTGAAAACCCTGCCCTCCACCTTTGGGACCACCTACCGCCATCTGATGCGGGTATTGAAAAAATTTAAGGAGTGCGGGTACATTGGAGCCAAGGGAGGAGGGTACTGCATTCTGGACCGAAAAAGTATGATGGACCGGGAATACGAGGCATATATTCTGTAAGCGGAAGAAGCCGGCAGTTTAAAAAGTGGTTGACAACACAGGTACAAACGATATAATGGGTATGACCAATCAGAGAGAGAGGGAGACCGATGGAATTGGAGAAGCTGATCGAGATCGTGCTGGAGATCGTGGTGCCCGTGCTGGAGTTGGCCGGTATCTTTATTGTGGCGGAGGCGGCGATAGCCAGCTTCGTCCGCTACGTCTATGCTCTGATCACCCGCCGCCGGGTCCATGTGAAGGGGCGTTTGGCGGCTGGCCTGCTGCTGGGACTGGAATTCATGATGACAGCCGAGATTTTGAAAACCTTGGTGGTCCGGGAGCTGAACGATATTCTGATCCTGGGCGGCGTAGTGATCCTGCGGGCCATTCTGGCCATTGAGCTCAAGCAGGAGGAGAAGGAAGAGCGGGAAGAGGACAGGGAAGAGGCCCTCGAAGAATAAAGAAAAAAGAAGAGAGACACGCCGGCAGAGGCGTGTCTTTTTTTTGCCGCCGCCGCATACCTCTTAGTGAGGTGATGGGACGTGCTGGAACGGATGGCGGATAGACTGTGGCAGCCGTGGCTCTTGGCGCTCTTCCTTTTGGTGGGGCTTTGGTGTTCTGTAGGAAGCGGTTTTTTTCAGTTCTTTGGCCTGAGACGGTGGCTGAGCGGCTCGGTGGGAAGCCTGTTTAAGAATAGACCCAAGACGCGGACGGGAGGGCTGACCCAGTTTCAGGCCTTGGCCACCGCCTTGGCCTCCACTATTGGCACCGGGTCCATTGCCGGGGTGGCCACGGCCATCTTTTTCGGCGGGCCGGGGGCGGTATTCTGGATGTGGATCTCGGCCTTGGTGGGGCTGATGACCAGCTTTGTGGAAAAGACCTTGGCGGTAAAATACCGCCGCCGGACCTCCAACGGCTGGGAAGGGGGGCCTATGGAGTACCTCTCCCGCCGGCTGGGGTGGAGAGGGGCGGCGGGATGGTTTTCCCTGTGGTGCGTGGCGGCTTCTCTGACCGGGGGCGCTATGGTCCAGTCCAACTCCATCTCCGCCGCCCTCCATGCCGCCCTGGGCTGGGACCGGCTGGCGGTGGGGGTCGTGGTGGCCCTGTGCACGGGGGCGGTGATCCTGGGGGGCGTCGGCCGGGTGGGGAGGGTCAGCGAAAAGCTGGTGCCCGCCATGGCAGTCCTCTTTCTCTCCACGGGCCTGATGGTGATCCTGGCCCACCGGGAGATGGTTTTGCCCGCCCTGGGGCAGATCGTGGCCTGCGCCCTCACGCCCCGGGCGGCGGCGGGCGGGGCCTCGGGCTACGCCGTCTCCGCTGCCCTGCGCTACGGGGTGGCCCGGGGGGTGTTCACCAACGAGGCGGGGGTGGGGTCCTCCGCTATGGCCCACGCCGCCGCCGACGTGGACCGTCCCGCCCAAGAGGGGTATTGGGGGATGTTCGAGGTGTTCTTTGCCACCATCCTGGTCTGCGGGGTGACCGCCCTCGCCATCCTGACCTCGGGGGTCTATGACCCGGCGGCGGCTCTCGCCGCCATTGAGGAGGGCGCGGTGACCGGAGCCATGACGGGGGCGCCCCTCTCCGCCGCCGCCTTCGCCACGGTGTTTGGACGGTGGGGGAGCCTGATCGTGGCGGTGTGCCTGCTCCTGTTTGCCTTCACCTCCCTGCTGGGGTGGAGCTATTACGGGGAGCGGGGCCTTTCCCACCTGACGGGGACCGACAGGCTGCGGGGCTTTTTCCGTGTGATCTTCCTGTTGACGGTGGCGCTGGGCAGCGTGGGGGGCGTGACGAAGGTCTGGGCGCTGTCCGACATCTGCAACGGGCTCATGGCGGTCCCCAATCTGCTGGCGGTGGCGGTTTTGGCCCCTGAGGCAATCAGGGAGCTTAGGAGAAAAGGATAAGACAGGCCAATGGGGGCTGGCTTGGCTGGTCTATACTACTTTTTCCTATAAATGGTGCTAACTGGGGGCCTCTTTTGTATAAAAGAGGCCCCCAGTTCTCGCCTGCCGGCTCGGTCGTGCGGTGCCCACTACCGGCGGGCACCGCCCCAAAAAGAGAGCCGCTTTTAAATTAAAATATCCGCTCTAACAATTCGCTGGGGCGGTCGATCAAGGTATCCGCCCCGTGGGCGAGGAGAAATTCCCGGTCCCGGAAGCCCCACGTGACCGAGATACAGGGAAGCCCGGCGTTTTTCGCCGTTTGCAGGTCCACGTCCGAATCCCCCACATAGACCGCCCGGCCCGGGGTGACGGCCAAGGCGGCGAGGGTCTGGAAGACCATAGTGGCGTCCGGCTTTTTGGGTACGCCCCCAGCCTCATTTTCCCCGGCCGCCAGGTCCATCAGGCCGGGAAAGTAGTCTTGAGCCAGCGTCTTTACCGCCGCGTCAAATTTGTTGGATACCACCGCCAGCTTGCAGCCCTTGGCCCGGAGAGTGTTCAAAGTCTCTATAATGCCGGGATAGGGAGCGGTCTTGTCCTTGCTGTGCCGGGCATAGTAGGGCTTGAAAATATCCAAGGCCCTGGCGGTGTCCTCTGGACTTGTCCCGGCGGGCACCGCCCGCTCCATCAGCTTGGCCACCCCGTTGCCCACAAAGGCTTCCACCTCCTTGCGGGTGCGCTGGGGAAAGCCCATCTGCTCCAGCGCGTAGTTGGTGGCGTTCATCAGGTCATCCAGCGTATCCAGCAGGGTGCCGTCCAGATCAAAGATCACAGCGTCATAGCGAAGCATAAAATATCCCTCCCATGCAGTAGGGATATTCTACCACGCCAAAAGGCATTTGACCAGCAAAAACGCCAAAAAACCGCAGACAGGAAAGGTGAACAGCCATGCCGCCCCCAAAGACCCGGCGACCCTGCCGTTGGGATCGGCCCCTGCCCCTAAGATGGCGGCGGTCTTGGCGTGGGTGGTGGAGACGGGAAGGCCCAGCAGGGTGCATAGGGCCAAGGTCCCGGCGCTGCCCAAGTCGGCGGCGAAGCCGGAGCGGGGGGTGAGGAGCACCATTTTCCGTCCCACCGTGTCGATGATGCGCCGGCCTCCCATCAAGGTCCCCAGAGCCATGATCCCGGCGCAGACCCAGCCGGACCAAGCAGGCAAAGAAAACTCCCCGCCGCCTAAGGAGAGGATGAGGGCCAGTACCCCCAAAAATTTTTGCCCGTCCTGCGCGCCGTGGAAAAAGGCGGTGAGGGCGGCTCCCATGATCTGGCCCCTGCGGTAGAAGCCCTCCCCTTTGGGAGGCAGAAGCCGCCGGAACAGCCGCCCCAACACCCAGCCCAGCAGGAGGGAGAGGACCAGCCCAAAGGCCACCCGCCCAATGGCCCCCAGCCGCAGCCGCTCCACCCCCAAAGCCAGACCGGCCCCGGCAAGTCCGGCGATGAGGGCGTGGCTCTCGCTGGTGGGGATCCCGAACCGCCATGCGAAGACGGCCCACAGCGCCGTGGCGGCCAAGGCGGCGGTGAGGGCGGTGAGGGCGTAGGGACCAAAGTCGGCTATGGTCCAAAGGGTCCGGGCTACAGCGTCGCTGACCGCGGCGGTGCAGACCACACCTAAAAGGTTACATACGGCGGCCAGAGCCACGGCGGCGGGAAAGGAGAGGACCCCGGCGGCCACAGTGGTGGCAATGGCGTTTGGGGCGTCGGTCCAGCCGTTGACCAAAATGACGGCGGCAAGCAGGAGAAGGACAGGCAGCAATGGCATAAAAACACCCCCTGCCGCATTGTACGGCGGGGGGTGGGGAGATATGACCGGGAAAAACAGTTTATCCAAACAGCCCGATGCTCTCCAAGATCCGGTTGACGTCCTCTGCCCGCTGGCTCCAAGCCGCCGCTTTTCCGTATTCCCTCCGGCGGTCCTTGGCCCAAGAGCCTGTCTCCGCCAAGGCCCGGGCGCAGAGAAGGGCGAACTCCGCCGGGGTGTGGGCGCCGTATACCACATCGGGAAAGTGCTCCACCTGATCGGGCCGGAGCATGGCCACGATAGGCCGGCCCGCCGAGAGCAGCTCAAACATCCGGGCGTGGATGACGTCGTCCTGAAGCTCGCTGCGGCGAAGGAGATAGAGGCATACGTCAAAGGCGCTGATGTAGTCGGGCAGATCCACTGGGGATACCGGCCCCAAGGTCAGCACGTTGGGGTATTCCAGTAGCCGGGAAAGCTGGCGGCAGCCCTTGTCCTCACCCACCAAGACTAAGGTACATTCCGGATGGGCCTCCAAGGCCTCCACAGCGGGGGTCAGGTCCAAGTCGGGCCACAGGGTACCCACAAAGCCAAGGATCGGACCCCGGATATTCCGGAGGGCGGCGGGCCGGGGCAGACCGTCCTTGGCGAACATGGGGTAATTACAGCCGTAGGGGAGCAGGGTTACATTGGCGTTGCAGGGGGCCAAATGCCGGCACAGCTCCGGGGAGGCGGCAAAGCACACATCGGCGGAGAGGGCCAGCTCGCTCTCCCACCGCTCCGGGAAGTCAGGCCAGTCCTGATAGCAGTCGTAGACCAGCCCCCGGTAGGCGATGTCGTCCAGATACTGGGCGCCGGCCGGGCTGGCGCACCAGAGCAGAGGCTCCCGGAACCGGTGCCGCTCCAGCTTGGATTGGAGGAACCGGACTGTGCGGTCCGAGCTGAACCGGTTCAAGAGGGGAAAGGCGGCGTTCTGGGTGACCTCCGGGGGGAGGGTGTAGGCGATAAGGCCGGGGCGGAGCTTCCGGCCCGGCTCTTTCCACCCCCGGGACCCCCGGGGGGCGGGAGGCTCAAAATACAATACCTCCGCATCCTTCATCCGGGTCATGAGCTGTTGGGTGCGGGTGGGAGTGGCCGACCAAGGCTGGGCGGCAAGACAGACGATTTGGCGCATAGGGAAGATGTTCCTTTCGGATAAAAGATAGAGGAAAAAGAAGGGCCTTATTCCAGCCCCAGCAGCTCCGCCGCGGCGTCCTGATTGCGCCGCTCCACCTGACGAAGGCGCTCTACGCCCTCCCGGAGGAACCCGTCGTCCCCGACGCGGCCTACGGCGGCGTCGATATGGCCCTTCAGGTCCGCCAAGGTCAGCTTGTTCAGCTCGGTATAGAGGTCCTGCCCAATGTAGCTGAGGAAGGAGCTGACCTTGGGGTCGTAGACCACCCCTACTAAGGGGACCCCCTGTCCGGCGGAAAAGACCAGAGCGTGAAGGCGCATGGATAC
>CATKDV010000160.1:0-25262 GCA_949746985.1 uncultured Eubacteriales bacterium
CCCAATGCGGAGGCCTGCGCCAAGCTGGCAAAGGAGGGGTAAGATATGGATATCAAGCATTTACTTTATATCATCATGGCGGCTGTGTTCGTCAATAACTATGTACTCCAGCGCTTCTTGGGCATTTGTCCCTTCTTGGGTGTGTCCAAAAAGCTGGATCAGGCTACGGGCATGTCCATCGCCGTCATCTTTGTCATGCTACTGGCCACCGCCGTCACTTGGCCCATCCAGAATTTCCTGCTTACCCCCCGGGACGCCAACGGCGTTCTCATCCGAGACATGGGCTATCTTCAGACTGTGGTGTTCATTCTGGTCATTGCCGCTCTGGTACAACTGGTGGAGATCATCCTGAAAAAGTATATCCCTGCCCTCTATAAGTCCTTGGGCATCTATCTGCCCCTTATCACCACCAACTGCGCCGTGCTTGGCGTGACGGTGCTGAACATCACCGAGAGTTACAGCTTTGCCGAGTCTATGGCCAATTCCTTTGGCTCCGGCTTGGGCTTCTTCTTGGCTATGGTCATTTTTGCCGGAGTCCGCACCCGCACCGAGAGCTGCGAGGCTCCCAAGAGCTTCCAAGGTCTTCCCATCACACTGGTCTCCGCCTCCATTCTGGCCGCTGCCTTCAACGGCTTTGCCGGAGTGGTAGAGACTCTGTTCGGTTAAGGGGGGTAGCGACATGAATCCTATTTTACTTGCCGTCCTTTCGGTAGCCATCATCGCCCTGTTGTGCTCGGTGATGCTGGTGGTGGCCTCTAAGGTCATGGCTGTTCCTGAGGACCCCCTGTTCCCCGCCGTCCGGGAGTGCCTGCCCGGCGCCAACTGCGGCGCCTGCGGCTATGCCGGCTGCGACGGCTACGCCAAGGCCCTCGCCTCTGGCGAGGAGAAGCGGACCAACCTCTGCGTCCCCGGCGGGGACGGCGGAGCCGCCGCGGTAGCTGCCGTGCTGGGCGTAGAAGCGGAGGATGTGGAGGAGATGGTGGCCGCTGTATTCTGTGGCGGCGACTGCACCAAGGCCTCTGAGAAGGCCGATTACGAAGGCACTTTGACCTGCGCCGCCGCCATGCTCATCTCCGGCGGTCCCAAGGCCTGTGCCTCCGGCTGTCTGGGCTATGGAGACTGCGTCAATGTCTGCCCTGTCCATGCCATCTCCATCCAGCAGGGCATCGCTGTAGTGGACCCGTCCGTCTGTATTGGCTGCGGCCTGTGTCAAAAGACCTGCCCTAATCATGTCATCCATATGATCCCCCAGGTCCAGAAGGTCTTTGACCGCTGCTCCAACCCCAATATGGGCAAGCCGGTCATGGATGTTTGCAAGGCCGGATGCATCGGCTGCACCAAATGCAGCAAGGTCTGCCCCGAAGGAGCCATCACTATGGAAGCCAACCTGGCCCACGTAGATTCTAAAAAGTGTACCGGCTGCGGCACCTGCGTAGAGGCCTGTCCCACCAAGTGTATGCAGTTCACTCCCAAAAAGGATTGATCTTAAATCCTTCCTCATCCCCCGCCGGACTCCCGGCGGGGGATGGTTTTTTCCTCGTTGTCTTTTCTCCCATTGGGTGATATAATTACCAATTAGGAGAAAAATGTTACCTGTCGCGAAGGAGAGAGAAAGAATGAAAAACAAGCTCACCGCTCTGTTTCTCGCTGCCATAACTTGTTTTTTATCCGCTTGCGGCGATATGGCTCATTTCCCCGTAACCTCCCCCCCTCTTCCCGGTGGTGAGCAGATTTGGGAAGTGGATGTCGTGGTTATCGGAGCTGGAGGGGCCGGTATGACCGCCGGCGTGGCGGCGGCCCGGGCCGGCAAGAGGGTCCTTATCCTGGAAAAATCCTCCACCGCGGGAGGCAACTCAGCCCGTTCCACCGGAGGCATGAACGCTGTAAAGACCCAATATCAGGATGATAACGGCTGGAACGAAAGTGCAGGTGTGGAGAATACTCTTTCTTCCGCCGCCGCTGCCTATCCCGACCTGGCGGGCCTGGCCGACGTCGTTCGCCGGGAATTTGATGTCTGGAGCGCCCATCCTAATGGATATTTTGACTCTGTGGGACTGTTCATCCTGGATACCATGGCAAGCGGGCGGGGCCGCAACGATCTGGAGCTTGTCACCACCCTTGCCGAAAACTCCGCCGGCGCCGTCAACTGGTTGGAGACTGCCATCGGCGCCCCGCTGCCCGCCGTGAGTTTCTATCCCGGTTCCTCTGTCAAGCGTCTCCACCGGCCTGTAAACAGCGAGGGGAAGATTGTCTCTGTGGGAGCCTATGTGACCCCCATCCTGGAGCAGGCCTGTATTGATAACGGCGTAGAGATCCTCTTCAACACCCCTGTGACAGAGATCCTCATGGACAGCGGCAGGGCTGTCGGCGTGAAGGCTGACAGCTGCATCGTCAATGCCCAAAGCGTCATTATCGCCTCCGGCGGCTTTGGGGCTGCCCCAGATATGGTATCCCAATGGCGGCCCGACCTGCATGGTTTCATCACCACCAACTCCCCCCATTCGACTGGGGACGGTATCCTGCTGGCTCAGGCGGTGGGTGCCGCCACCGTGGATATGGATCAGATCCAGATCTGTTCTACTGTGGAGCCCCATGCCTCCGTCCCTATTGCCGAAGAACTCCGGACCGGCGGCGCCATTCTGGTCAACGCCGAAGGGAAGCGGTTCTGTGATGAGACCGGGTCTCGCAGTTCCGTCTCCGCCGCTGAACTGGCACAGACCGGCGGAGAAGCATGGCTGATCCTGGATCAGAGAATAGCGGATTCGCACAGCGTCTTTGACAGCTATATCGACAAAGGCTACACTGTCCAGGGCGACTCTTATGAGGCTCTTTCCTCCATCATCGGCGTCCCCAGTGACATCCTGGCCGATACCCTGGAAAAATGGAATCGCGCCGTAGCGGCCTACACGGACGAGGAATTTGGCCGGACCAGTTTCGCCGGTCCTCTGAACGCCCCTCCCTTTTATGCCATCAAAGTCGCCCCAGGCATACACCACACCCTGGGCGGCGTGAAGATCAACTCCTTTGCCCAGGTCCTCGGCACCGACGATCAGGCTATCCCCGGCCTTTTCGCCGCTGGAGAAGTTACCGGCGGCATTCACGGCGCCAACTGTCTTGAAGGCAACGCTGTAACAGATTTCGTGGTCTTTGGCAGGATCGCCGGCGAAAGCGCCGCCGCTGAGTAGATCCCCTCCCCACAAGTAAGCGTTCCATATAGGGACGAAAGGTAAAATGATCCCCCGTTTGGCCTTTGCCAAACGGGGGTTATCTTTTAGATGCTCCTGTTACAAAACAGGGAGATCCTTACTCGTCATCATAATGGCTTCCCACAGCAGTTGGCCCACGCAGCGATCTTATCTGAACCAACGAGGCCAGCAGGGTAAAGAAATAGGGCATGGCCATCAGGATCTGGCTGGGGAAATTGACGTTTTGGAACATAGTCTGCAGAGAGTTGAAGAAACCGAAGAAAATACTGGATAGAGCCGCGCCGTAGGGGGTGGACCGGGCAAGGTTGCAGGCCACCATGGCGATATAACCACGACCGGCCGTTATGTTGGTCTGGAAGCAACTAAGCATCGCCATAGACAGGTAAGCGCCCGCCAGACCGCTGAGAGCGCCGCAGACTCCCACGCCAAAGTATTTATATCCCACGGTATTGATCCCCAGCGAGTAGGCCGCCCGGGGATTGTCTCCCACCATGCGCAGACGAAGGCCAAATTTCGTGCGGTACATAAAGATATTACTCAAGATCACTATGAGGATCGTAATGTAGAAAAACATATACTGACTGGCCAAAATCGGGCCAATAAAGGGAAGATTTTTCAGCCATTCCGGCGCAAATACAGAAAAGGGCGTAATGGGCGGGGAATACTGGTTGGAATTCCATACCACCTTGACCAGCAGCTCCGTCAAACTCAGACCGATCAGGTTAATACAAACACTGCTGAGCGTCCCATTGACCTTGTGCCGCACATGAAGGTACGCATGGAGCATGGAGATCAAAATTCCACCCACGATGGCAAACAGTACACCGACCATATTACTGCCGGTGCGCAGCGCGCCGTAGACCCCGCAGAAAGCTCCCATCAGCATCATACCCTCACAGCCAAATGCCACTACGCCGGCCCGGGTGGAAAAGACTGCGCCTACAGCCGCTAACACGATCGGCACAGACATCCGTAAGGTAGAGGTCAGCGCAATCTGAATAAAAGCCAATGTGCCATTCATTTAGGCCGCCTCCTTTCCCGGTTTTCTGAAAGCCCGTTTCAGCGGCTTAAAGATCCGCCAGTCTTTCAGAGAAGTCACAATGCGGGGCGCAGACACAAAGACCACGACCAGTCCCTGAATGATATCCATGATCTCCAGCGGGGCGTCTGTGGTCCGGCTGAGTGTCGTTGTCGCTGCGCTCAGCATACCAAACAATGCACCGGACACAGGTACGGCCAGAGGTGAATACGCCGCCAGGGCCGCCACAGATACGCCGATAAAACCAACACCGCTGGTAATGCCGTCCATAAAGCGGTGATAAACCCCCATAACCAGTCCAGCTCCACCTAAGCCGGCAAAGGCCCCGGATAAAAAGGCTGCCAGAAAATACATTTTATTGGTCCGAATACCCGCAACCACACTGGCTGTCTTGTTGATCCCGGTAACGCGCATCTTGTAGCCCACCACTGTCCTGTCCAGCATCACGTATATCAGCACACAGCACAGGATCGCCAGGGGGAAGGCCCAGGTCAATCTGGTTTTGGGGATCAGGGCGGTCAAATAGGCCGACGGGACGATCTCCTTCGTCTGGCCAATGGAAACCCCGGGCGGTTTCAACGGTCCGTTGCAGAGGTACTCCGTCACCTTTGCCATGATGCTGTTCATCATAATGCTGGTGATGACTTCAGACGCCCCAAACCGATCTTTCAAATACGTACACAGCAGAAAGGTAAGTCCGCCGCCAATGATCCCAGCGGCCAGACAGGCCGGCACCATAAGCGGCCCCGGCAGCCAAGTACAATATGCGCCGACAAGGGCGGCACACATGGCTCCGGAAAACATTTGCCCCTCCACGCCCACATTGATCAGCCCCACCTTGATCCCCACAACAAAGGCCAAGCCTGCAAAGATCATCGGCGTGGCTTCGCTGAGGATCAGCGCCACACTTGAGGTAGAGGAAAAAGACTGAACAAACAGCGCGTAGTATATCTCAAATGGGTTGTAGCCGCAGATCGCAATGAGAATACCGGTAATGGCCAGAGATACCGCCAGTGCCAACAGAGAAAGGCCCAACTTGGACAGGGCGTCCATCGCCTTTACGTTATTCCGTAAATTACGCATGTTCCCTCTCCCTTCTCACATCCTCCAGCGGGCTCCCGGTCATCAACAGGCCGAGCTGTACCTTGCTGTACTCCTCCGGTATACACTCAGTTACCAGCTGCCCGTCGTAGATCACCGCCAGCCGGTCGCTGAGGGTATAGACCTCATCCAGATCTGCCGACAGCAGCAGGACTGCCTTACCCTGGTCCCGGAAGTCCAAGATCTGCTGGTGCAGATACTCCGAGGAGCCAATATCTACGCCACGGGTGGGGTGGGCTACGATCAGCACCTCCAGATCCCGGCTCAGGACCCGAGCCATAACCACCTTCTGCTGGTTTCCGCCGGACAGCTGCCCCACCGGCGTCTCAATGGATGCGGTTTTTACCTGGAATTTTTCTACACCCTTTTCGGCATATTCGGATATACTCTTTTTCTTTAAGAAGCCATGCCGGTTAAATTCCGGAAAATCGTGATATCCCAATATCATGTTCTCCCGGACGCTCATCGGCAGGGCCAGCCCCTGGGTCATGCGGTCGGCCGGCACATGGCCCACCTTGTGCTGGATAAAATCATGGGTATCGCCGTGGAGCTCCTCACCGCCTATGGTCAGGCGCATGGATGTTGGCCGGATGGTCCCGGTCACGGCGTCCAGCAGCTGGGTCTGTCCGTTGCCCTCCACGCCGGCGATCCCATAGATCTCCCCTTTTCGGATCTGAAAGGAGACGTCCCTCAGCTTGACTACGCCGTCCTCCTCCACATTCAGACCCTCTACACAGAAATAGGGCGCGCCGATTTTTTTTGCCGGACGCTTCTCGTCTAACTTAATGGGACGGCCCACCATCATCTCCGACAGCGTCACCACATCCGCGCCGGCGGGGTCCACATCCCGGTCGATCATTTCTCCGTCCCGCAGCACGGCGATCCGATCGGCAATGGTCAATGTTTCATACAACTTGTGGGTGATGATAACGACACTGGTCCCATTCTTTTTCAGAATACGCAGGGAGACAAACAGGCTGTCCACCTCGCTGGGGGTCAGTACGGCGGAGGGCTCGTCCAAAATCAGAACTCTGGCCTCCCGATACAGGGCTTTCAAAATCTCCACCCGCTGCCGCTCTCCCACAGACAGAGATTCCACCAGAGCATCCGGGTCCAGATTGAAATGGTATTCCTCGATCAGCTCCTTCACCCTCCTGCGGGCCGCAGCCTTGTCCACAAAGACGCCCTTCCCTGGCTCCTCGCCGGCGATCACATTCTCTGTGACGGTAAAGAAAGGGACCAGCATAAAGTGCTGGTGAACCATACATATCCCATGGCGGATGGCGTCAATGGGCCGGTGAAATACCACAGGCTCCCCCTCGTAAAGGATATCTCCTTCGTCCGGGGCGTACATACCGTACAGGACCCGCATAAGAGTCGTTTTACCAGCGCCATTCTCCCCCAGGAGAGACAGTATCTCTCCTTCCCGCAGCTCAAAATCTACCTGTTTCAACGCATGGGTGGATCCAAAAGTCTTTGTGATCCCGTGCATCTCTATCCTATTCATTCGCCCACACCTCAGAAATACGTAGAATGTTCGTAACGCACGGCTCCCCGTGTTTCAACTTGCCTCACATGGGAAACACAGGGAGCCCGCGATTACACCTCTGTCAAAAATTACGCTTGATATTGATTTTCTGCAGCCCAGGCCTCCACATCGTTCACATCGGCAGGCATGACGATCTTTCCATCAATAACGTCCTGCCGGACCTGGTCGATGACAGCCTGGATCTCCGCCGGGATCCCGTCTTCGTACAGGGTCCCCTCAAAGCTGATATCACAAACGCCGCTGGCAATACCAAACTGATTGTGGCCGGAGGTCCAGTTGCCCTCCAGCAGGGTCTTCACCTCATTGTAAACCATGACGTCAGTCTTCTTCACCGAGCAGCACAGGCTCTGATTCACATCGTTATCCGAGGGGCTGGTGGCAATGTAATACATACTGCGCTCCCTGCACGCCTCCAGAATGCCCATGATCCCGCTGCCGCAGTTTCCGGTGGCAACGTCGGCTCCCTTATCATTGCCCAGCAGGGTAATCTCCTTGGCTGTGGCAGGATCGGAATATCCACCTACGATGGTATACAGGACCTCCACATCGGGGTTCACATACTTGGCTCCGGCCATAAACCCGGCAGCTCCCTCCCGGGAGGTGGGCTGATCCATACCACCAGCGTAGCACAGGGTATTAGAGGCGTTGGTCATGGGGAAGGTATCCTGATACTCGCCGGTGGTGATCAGGCCGCACAGCACACCGCTGAGGAAGGCCTGCTCGCCGTTGATGGCGGCCACGGAACGGACATTGTCCTTCCCCTCCAGCTTACAGTCGATGATGGAATACTTCTGATCCGGATAGTCATCACAGAACAGGGCGACCAGATCATTAGCGTAGGAGCTCACAAGGACAATGAGATCATATTCGCCGGACTCCGACAGGAAGCGGCCGTTGGTCTCATAGGCTGTGTTCTCCTCGCACTCTATATAGTCCACTTCAGCGTCAAGCTCAGCCCGGGCACGGTCAGCGCCGGCGATCCCCTCATCGGTAAATCCGCTGGAGCCGGCCTTACTGCCCAGGACAGCCACCTTGACCGCTTTTCCCTCCCCACCGGGGGTCTGTTCCGGTTTCCCGGTCTCTGTGACACTGCCGCCGGATCCGGTGGGATCAGGGTCTTTTTCTCGGCCGCAGGCCGTCAGGGCCATGGACAGGGCCAGCATCATGGCAACGATCGCAAGCAGTTTTCTTTTCATCGTGATCTCCCTTTCTGTTTTGTTTTTCTAAACCCGTATGGGGTATAGACATATAGTATCCTCAACGGAAATGGATGATATCGTTTAACCACCGCTCTATGGCCGCCTGACTGTTCACCTGATAGGCAAAACGGACATTGGGCTCCCTGTTCCACCAACCCCGGAAATCCACGATGGTCTGCCCGGTACTGAGTCCGCCCAACTGAATATCGCAGGGCACATCCTCACAGGTAAACCACTCCGGGTCAATGAGGTAGGCCGTAGCCGCCACGTCGTTCATCCCGATGCCGTCCTCCCGTGTCTTGTACCAACGGGAGGGCTGGCGCATGGAGCTGCGCTTGCGCCAGTCCAGAGTCATGGTGTACAGATATTTCCCGATTTCGCCGCCCTCATCCCGCAGCCGTTCAAAATCCGCATCGGTCTCCGTAAACTGGTCGCAGATGTCCAGACCCAGCTGGACCACAGGGATCCCGGAATTATAGACAATATGTGTCGCCTCTGGGTCCACCGCGGCGTTGAAGCTGGCTACGGGGGTGTCGTTGCCGATCACGTTGACAGCGCCGCCCATAAACAGGACCTCCTTCACGTTCCGCTTCATCTCCGGGTCCAGCAGGATAGCGAGGGCCACATTGGTCAGCGGGGCCAGGGCCAGGATCGTCACCGGCTCCGGAGACTCTCTGACAATACGGGCCATCTCGGCGGGACCATAGCCCGGGGCCTCCTTTCCCTTGGGCATGGGCAGCCCGGCATCCCCCAGGCCGTCCTTCCCATGGACCCAGGAGGCGTCCATGGGTCCCTTCAGAATGGGCCGGTAGGCGCCGCGATAGACCGGGATATCCGTCTGGCCGGCTACCTCCAGGATGCGCAGGGCATTGATGACACAGCCATCCAGGCCGATATTTCCGTTGGCGATGGTCAGTGCCTTTACATCAAACTTCTCCCGGTTGGCCAGTACCCAAAAAATGGCGCCGGCATCATCAATTCCGGGGTCGGTATCAATGATCACAGGAATCCTTTTTGACTCTTCCATGCCGCGTTCCTCCCTTTTCATACTTTCTTTGTTATTTTCCGGGCTCCATCACGCTGTCCCCGCCTTCCGGCATTGTCAACAGCGTATCCTCTATCTCGGCGATCAGTCCCAGGGAGATACAGTGCCGTCCCCCCTCAAACTCCGTGTTCAGCCAGATATCCACCATATCCAGTGCCTCCAAAATGCCGGTCACCTGTCCTCCCAGGCACAGCACATTGGAATCATTGTGCTTTCGGGTCATTTTGGCCATATAAGGGTCTGTACACAGGGCCGCCCGGATTCCCTTAAACTTGTTGGCGGCAATACTCATTCCGATCCCCGTGGAACAGATCAATATCCCTCGGGCCCCCGGCTCCTGCTCCACATGCCGGCACACCTTTTCCACATAGTAGGGATAGCGGACAATATCTGTGGTGTCCGTACCCAGGTTGACGATCTCAACGCCTTTGGGGGCAAAGCATTCGACGATCCTGCTTTTTAACTCCACGCCGCCGTGGTCGTTGGCTATGTATACTTTCAATGTGTACACCTCTTACTCTATTGGTGATTTTTCCCTTAATTTGATTCGTTTCATTTTTGAAGTAAAAAACGTCTCTCAGCCTTGGCACAGGTCCCAGCTCCATTGCCGGATCGCCGCCTGGCTGTCCACATCAGAGGCAAAACAGACATTGGGGAGGCGGTTCTCCCTATTAACAAAATCCAAAATTGTCATCCCGGCACATTGGCCAGCTGTCTCCACATCCCCCGCAACCATCTCAGTGGTAAACCAACCGGGATTCATCAGGTAGGCCGTAGCCGCCACATCATTCAGGGCGATGCTGTCGGTGCGGGCGACAGATTCGCTCTTTGTCTCACCGATCTGGCGCAGGCGGAACTGTACCATCTGACAGATAAAGCGGGTCATGGGGGTATCCCGCCTGGCAAGCTCGTCAAAATCCTCCATACGGAAACTGAACCGATTGCAGATATCCAGTCCGATCTGGACCACTGGAATACTGGAGCGGTAGACGATCTGGGCCGCTTCCGGGTCCGCCACCACATTAAAACTGGCCACCGGCGTCATATTTCCCGGCACGTGGACCGCGCCGCCCATAAAAATGATCTGCTTGATAAAATGTTTCAGCTCCGGCTCCAATAGGATGGCAAGGGCCACATTAGTAATAGGCCCGATCGCAAGAATAGTCACCGGCTCCTTTGAGGCCCTGGCGATCTCTACGATGCGTTCGGCTGCGCGGCCCTCCGCCGGCTTCAAAGTGGGAGCCGGCATGTCGGAGTCCCCCATACCGTCGCTGCCATGGGCAAATTCCGCGCTGATGCGTGGGCGCAGAAGCGGCGCCGGGGCCCCCTTATAGACGGGGATATCCGGCCTTCCGGCCGCCTCCAACAGGCGAAGGGCATTTTGGGTACAGCTCTCCAGCCCCACATTGCCGTGGGTCACTGTCAGCGCCTTCACATCAAAGCGGCCACTGGCCAACACCCAAAAGATCGAGGCGGCATCATCGATCCCTGGGTCTGTATCGATGATCAGAGGGATCTTTTTTCCTTCCATAGGTACCTCCATTTGATCATGGGAATTTCCGCCCCGGAACTTTCCCGCAGGCCTCAAGCTCTGTCAGTTCACAACGTTGATAGGGTCTCCCTTCATGTAGGCTTTCACATTGTCTACCGTGATATCCATGATCCGCTGGCGGGCCTCCTTTGCGCCCCAGGACATATGAGGGGTCAGGATACAGTTGGGCGCATCCAGCAGAGGATTGTCGGACTTAATAGGCTCAGTATACACCACATCCAGCCCCGCGCCCGCCAGCTTTCCGGATTTGAGGGCGTCCGCCACATCCTGCTCGCTGATCAGCTGACCGCGGGAGTTGTTGATCAGGATGGCCCCATCCTTCATTTTCTTGATGTTCTCCCTGTTGATCAGCTGGGTATTTTCCGGCGTCAGGTTGCAGTGGAGGAACACCACATCGGACTTGGCCAGCAGTTCATCCAAAGAGACATACTCGGCGATCGCCCTGCCGGAGTCATTGGGATAGAGATCGTTGGCCAGAACATTCATCCCCAGTGCCTTCGCGATCCTGCCGGTAGTCTGTCCGATACGGCCAAAGCCGATGATCCCAGCCGTTTTTCCATCCAGCTCAATGAGGGGATGATCCCAGTAGCACCAGTCAATATGGCTGGCCCACTTTCCATCGTGAACGGTCTGGCTGTGATAGCCAATGTGATGACATATCTCCAGCAAAAGGGCGATGGCATACTGTCCCACCGACGCGGTGCCGTAGGTGGGCACGTTGACCACAGGGATCCCCTTCTGCCGGGCATAGGTATAATCCACCACGTTGTAGCCGGTAGCCAGCATGGCGACCAGCTTGATCCCGGGGCACTTATCAAAGGTCTCTTTGGAAATGGGAGTCTTATTTGTGATCACGACCTCTGCGTCCCCGATCCGCTCCGCGATGACAGGGGCTTCCACATAGGATGTGCGGTCATAGACCGTCAACTCCCCCAACTTTCCCAGCTCATCCCAACTCAGGTCACCGGGGTTCTCCGTATAGCCATCTAAAACAACAATTTTCATGGTTTATCCTCCAGCTGCAATATTTTAGACCTCAAATGTTTGTCCGGAGCTTCTTCAGCAGCTCAGTCCTCCAGCAGCGCCCAGGCCCGGTTGATCACCCGTTTGGTGTTGGCCAGCACGATGTCCTCATCCTCACCGGGACGCAGGGTCACCTCCATGGACAACACGTAGGGCTGTTGAGCGTTAAAAAATCCCTCCTGCTTCAAAACACGGAAGAAATCCAAAAGCTCCGGGACATCGTTGGCGCTGTTGGGGTAGCCAAAACGGGGGTGCAGATCACCGTATCCGTCGCAGCCCTCTTTCACCACCGCATTACCCAGGTGCAGATGGGTAATGTAGGGCCGCAGCGTACGGATCACGAACTGGCTGCTCTCATAGGTGGTGGGAAAATGGCTCAGGTCCACCAACAGGCCGAAATTACTGTGAGTGGTGCGCATATCGGCGGCAAATTTGGCAGCGTAGGGGGCGGGGCCGATCAGGGCCGCCTTGTCCATGTCAAAATCAAATACCTCCAGTTCCACGTTCATTCCCTTCGTGGCGGCATAATCGCACAGCCTGCGGGTGGTCTTCAACAGTTGGGCGTAAGCCTGATCCTTCGTGGCCTCCTCCCACTTGCCTGCCAGAAAGGCGATCCCCTTCGCGCCCAGATACTCCGCTTCGTCGATGGCCTCCAGCAGAGTGGCCTCCGCCTTTTTCCGCTCCTCCTCGTCGATGGCGTTGGGGTTCAGCTTGGGACCCAGCAGTCGGGGCTGCGCGCCGTAGCATACCTTGAGATGGCTTTGGTCCAGCAGGGCCTTGGCCTCGGCATTCTGTTCACCGTAACCCTTCAGCTCGATGGCATCAAAAAAATCATCCCGGGCGATGGCCTTCAAAGACTCCATAGGGTCCCGCTTGGGAAAACTCATCCATTGGATGGTGCCCACCTGAAAATACTTGTGGATCGATTCCTTCATATCCTCTTACCCCTTCCTCTTCATGATCTCACGGGCCCGGCCTGCAATATTTGCCGGGCTGTAACCATACTTATCCATCAGCGCATCCAGATCTCCGGATTCCGCAAACTCATCGGCACCCAGGATGGACAGGGGACATTCCCCCGCCAGCACTTCCGCCACAGCACTGCCCAGCCCGCCACAGACAGAGTGCTCCTCCACAGTGAGGATCGCCTTTGTCTTCCTGGCGCAGTCCAGAATAAGCTCCCTGTCTATGGGCTTTACGGTGTGCATATCCACCACCGTAGCCTGTATCCCCTCCGCGGCCAGCAGTTCAGCCGCGTTCAGGGCCCGGCTCAGTACGGTCCCCGTGGTGATGATCGTCACATCCTTCCCCTCCCGGAGCACAGCCCCCTTCCCGATCACAAAGGGATAGTCCTCCGGATAGACGGTATCTGCAGGCGCCCGGGACAGCCGCAGATAGACAGGACCCCGGTGCTCATTCAGGGCAAACACAGCCTTTTTGGTCTGTACCGGGTCGGAGGCGCAGATCACCGTCATATTGGGAATGGCGCGCATGGCGGCAATATCGGTGATCGCCTGGTGGCTGGCCCCGTCATAGGAATCGGAAAGGCCGCAGTATGTGCCGCACAGCCGAACGTTCAGGTCGTCATAGGCGATCAGGGACTGGACCGGGTCCAAAGCCCGTGTTGCCATGAATACGGCAAAGGTATTGGCAAAGGGGAGATAGCCCTCCAGAGCCAGACCTACCGCCATATTTACCATATTGAGCTCGCTGATCCCCACGTTAAAGTACCGCTCCGGATAGGCCTTTCCAAACAGGATGGACTTGGTGGAGCCACCCACGTCAGCCTCCAGGGCTACGACCTTGTCGTTCACCGCTCCCAGCTCTTTCAACGCCTCGCCAAAGGCGTCGCGGATCGCAATCTTCCCGCTCATTCGGTGACACCTCCCAGCGCGGCTTTTGCCAGCCTATAGTCTTCCTCGCCGATCGCCTTTCCGTGCCAGGCGCTTTTTCCCTCCATAAAGGGGACCCCTTTCCCCTTCACTGTCTCACTAATAATGATGGAGGGCCGGCCTGTCACGGACTTGGCGGTGTTCACCGCCGCTTCAATCGCCGCCACATCATGGCCGTCGCAGTGGATCACATTCCAGCCGAAGGCCATCCATTTGGCCCCGATATCGCCCAGGGGCATGATCTCATCGTTGGTCCCGTCCAACTGGACCCCGTTGTGATCCAGGATGGCAATGCAGTGATCGGTCCTGAATTTGCTGGCCGCCATGGCAGCCTCCCAGACAGAGCCCTCCTGGAGCTCCCCGTCGCCCAGGATCACGTAGATATACGCGTCGCTTCCCTTCAGCCGTTCTCCCAACGCCATGCCGACCCCAGCGCCCAACCCCAGCCCCAGGGGACCCGCGGACAGCTCCACCCCGGGGGTCTTGTGGTAACAGGGATGGCCCTGAAGATAGGAACCCAGCTGGCGCAGCGTCTTCAGGTCCTCCTTCGGAAAATAGCCCGCCTCGGCCAAATTCAGATACAGCATGGGAGCGGCGTGGCCTTTGCTTAGGATCAACCGGTCACGGCCCTCCATCTTCGGCTGTTTCGGATCGTGATCCATGACCGAAAAGTACAGCGTGGTCAGGATCTCTGTGCAGGACAGGGACCCGCCGGGATGTCCCGTTTGAATATCATGGAGCAGATCGATCAGGTCATTACGGAATTTGAGACATTTCTTCTCCAGTTCCGCCTTTTTATCCGCTGTCATAGAGCGTACCTCCTTTATTCTCCTTGCCTGAGTCAACTCATCCCGCCATTATATCGCTCTACCTTTGGCTTGATATGATCGATGGCTTGTCGAGCCATGGTATCCGGGTCCTCCCCCGGCAGGATCTCTATCGATACCCACCCATTATAGCCGATAGTCTTCAGCGCTTCCATTACCTCATCAAAATCCAGATGACCCAAACCGGGGGCCAATCGGTTGGAATCGGCCAAATGGATGTAACGCACCCACCTTCCGTTCCGGATCAGGCTTCCTCCAATGCTGTCGTCCTCAATATTCATGTGGAACACATCAGCGTGAAGACCGCAGTTATCCCGATGGACCTGTTCCAAAATGGCGGCGCCCTCGTCCAGACTATTGATAAAATTGATCTCATAGCGATTTACCGGCTCAATGATCAGCTGGACATTTTGGCTCGCCGCCCTGTCGCAGAGAGTCTGCATAGTATCCACAAACAGCTTCTCCGCCTCATCCCTGGTCTGGCCCTGGC
The DNA here is from genome assembly GCA_949746985.1 of uncultured Eubacteriales bacterium. Lineage (GTDB taxonomy): Bacteria > Bacillota > Clostridia > Oscillospirales > Oscillospiraceae > Vermiculatibacterium. Next base: position 14,924 of record CATKDV010000160.1, read on the forward strand.
CCACAAAGCCTCTGGTCCGTCCGGCATTGACGATCCCTCCGAACTCCCCCGCCAGATCGATAAGCCCAGAAAAGACCGCAATGGTCTTTTTTCGCATATCTGGGTCCGGGTGTGTAAAATACAGCCCCAGATCAGCAAAAACCTGGCCGGTGGTGATGCAACTGACCTCCATGCTGTATTTTTTCAACCAACTGCGCAGATCGGCGCGATCGATCTCATCCGCGCTCTTCAAGGCCAGTTCCACACCGTCATAGCCATACGCAGCCGCCTTGCGAATAGACTCCTCAAAACCTCGCCACACCACGAAGGCGGAAGTCTTTGCATTTGCGCCTGCAATTGTTACCGCAGTTTTCATACCCATTTCATTCCCTTCCGGAAATTCTTCTGCATCCTTATTTTTTGGTATATTTTTGTAACGTTTCAAAAATTTGGTTTAAAATAAATCCCATATCTCCAGCCTGCCAGTTTTACCGGGCAGCTACACTTTCCCGCGCAATATAGCCTGTTTTCAAAACTGTGTGACTGGGTTCCCATTTGCCCTGGTTCTGCAAAATGTGCTGAAGCATCTCAAAGCCCTTGCGCCCCATCTCGTATTTTGGCATACGAACAGTGGACAGGGAAGGTGTCGAATAGCTGGCCATGGCAATGTCGTCAAACCCAACAAGAGAGATGTCCTGCGGCACCCGGACCCCCTGCTCTGTCAGCCTCTTAAGCGCACCCAAGGCCATCACATCATTGGCCGCGAAAATAGCTGTGGGACGTTCCTCACTGCACAGCAATGCCTTAGCCGCCAAATAGCCGCTTTCCATCGAATAGTCGCCCTGCTTGATCAAGTCCTTATCCACCTCGATCCCATGCTTGGTCAACTGGGCCATATATCCGTTCAGTCGCTCTTTGGCGCCGACAGAATCCATCCGGCCGCCGATGTATGCGATCCGCCTGTGCCCCTGCTCCAGCAAATGCTTCACTGCCTCCTCAGACCCCGACCGGCTGTCCGCATCCACCACATCGAACTCACCTAAGACCGCCTCTCCAGGCTCAAAGATCACGCAGCCGCATTTTCCCCGAAGTTCCCGGAGCTCTTCAATGGGCAACTGAGGCTTGACCATCAGAAGCCCGTCCACTTTCCGCGCCACAAGAGACCGGACATAATTCCGCTCCTTTTCCAGGTTGCGGTCCACATTACATAGGAATACGCGGTACTCCGCTACTGCCGCCGCATCCTCCACACCCCGGGCCAGCTCCGGATAATAGGGATTGCGAATGTCCGGGATCAGCAGTCCGATCTGTTGGGACCGCCCTGTCCGCATAGCCCTGGCCACGATATCGGGCACATAGCCCAATTTCTCACAGGCCTCCATCACCTTGCGCACATTGGCGGGTTTGACAGTGGGATGTCCATTGATCACCGCCGATACCGTTCCTTGGGAAACCTTTGCCACCTGTGCAATATCACGCATGGTCGCCATAATTATCAGCCTCATTGTAACGTTTCATTCTTATGATTATAAGACAGTGCATATTTGCCAAAGTCAATGCACGATTCAGCCAATTTATTGGCACAATTATTGGTATATGTGCACAGACACCTGTTTCTCCTATTCCATGTCCTTTTTCTTTCCCCTTGATTTATTCCTGCCTATCCTATATATTAGCCATAACGAAACCGCGCCCGCACCGGCATGAGGTCTGTTTTATTTGGAAAGGAGAGATTTCATTGTATTTTACAACGGAAAGCGGAAAGCCCGTCGGCCCTATTGGCCAGGGCACCTGGTACCTGGGAGAACACGCCTCCACCTTTCAGGAGGAGCTGTCTGCTCTGCGTTCCGGCATTGACAGGGGTATGACCCTGATCGATACCGCCGAGATGTACGGCGATGGAGCCGCCGAATCCTTGGTCGGTGCGGCCATTCGGGATCTCCCCCGGGAAAACCTGTTTCTGGTCAGCAAGGTATACCCCCATAACGCCGGACAGCGAAACATTTTCAAATGCTGTGAGGCCTCCCTCCGACGCATGGGGACCGATTATCTGGACCTGTATCTGCTCCACTGGCGCGGCTCTATCCCTTTGGCGGAAACTGTATCCTGCATGGAAGAGCTCAAGCAGAAAGGGCGGATCCGGACATGGGGCGTCTCGAACCTGGATACAGCAGATATGGAGGAACTGTTCCTCACCAGCGATGGCAGCCACTGCGCCACCGATCAGGTGCTGTACCATTTAGGCAGCAGAGGCATTGAGTTCGACCTGGCCCCCTTGCTCCGGCAGCGCGGCATTCCCGTTATGGCCTACTGTCCGCTGGCTCAGGCAGGACGACTGCGCAGGGATCTGCTGCGGTCCGCCGCTGTCCAGGAGGTGGCAAACGCGCACCGTGCTCTGCCCACTCAGGTCCTGCTGGCATTTTTGCTGGCCCAGCCGGGCGTCATCCCCATCCCCCGCTCCGGGAAGGCCGCACATACGCTGGAGAACGCCGACGCCGCTCATCTAACGCTGTCCACGGAAGAGCTGGCGGTCTTGGACCGGGCCTTTCCCGCGCCGTCCCGTAAGGTCCCACTGGATATTCAATAACTCTGCTCCCACAGAAAAAGGCCACCGCCCAGCGGTGGCCTTTTTCTGTCCCGCAAAATTCTGTGTTCTCACAGACGCCCGATCTTCTATTCGTTCTTATCGCAGCAGCGCCACCGCCACATCATTCACGTTGGTCCCTGTGGGGCCGGTGACGATGAGACCGTCCACTGCCTTCAGGGCGTGGTAAGCGTCGTTATCGGATAGGACTGCAAAGAGGTCCAACCCCTTCCCCCGCAGCTCCTCCAAGGTGGTCCCGTCGACGTAGCCCCCCGCCGCGTCCGTGGGGCCGTCGGTGCCGTCGCTGCCCACGGAGAAGACCGCCGCGCCGTCCAGCCCCGCAAGGCCCTGGGCCGCTGACAGGGCCAGCTCCTGATTCCGGCCGCCCTTTCCCTTCCCCGTCAGGTAGACCACCGTCTCCCCTCCCGCAATAAAAGCCAGACTCTTCCCCGCCCCGGCGTGGGTCTTAAGGATCGCGGCCAGGAAGCTGCCCGCCTCCCGGGCCTCGCAGCTTAGCATATCCGTGAGCAAAATAGGCTCATAGCCCAACCGATGGCACTCCGCCGCCGCCGCTGCGCACAGTTCCCGGACCGAGCCGGTGATGAGAGTCTCCACGTTGTCCAGTTCCTTCGGGGTCTCCTTTTCCAGTAAAGCCCAGGTCTCCTCCATCAGGTCCAGCTTATACTTTTCCGCGATCGCCCTGGCCTGAGCGCAGGTGGAGCTGTCGGGATAGGCCGGGCCGCTGGCGATCATGTCCAGGGGATCCCCCAGAATATCGCTCAAGACGATAGAGAACACCTTCGCCGGGGCGCAGGCCCGGGCAAAACGCCCTCCCTTTACGGCGGAGAGCCGTTTGCGGATGGTGTTGATCTCCACAATGTCCGCTCCGCAGGCCAAAAGCTGCTTTGTCACATCCTGAAGGATCTCCCCGGGGATCAGCGGCTTTTCAAAGAGGGCACTGCCGCCGCCGGACAGGAGAAAAAGCACCGTATCATCAGCCGTCAGGTCCTTCACCCGGTCAAGGGCCGCCTGGGTCCCGGCAAAAGAGTTGTCGTCGGGTACAGGATGGCCCGCCTCCCAGCAGTCGTAATTGGCGATGGGACCCATCACGTGGTCGTATTTGGTGACCACCACTCCCGCCTCGATCCGGTCTCCCATACAGTCGTGGGCCGCCTTGGCCATCTGCCACGCCGCCTTACCCGCCGCCACCAGCAATACCCGGCCGGGGAACTCCTTCCCCCGCAGAGCCCGAGCCACCGCCTCGTCCGGCTGTACCGCCTTGATGGAGGCCCGAACGATCGCATCCGCATCCTTCCGCATCTTTTTATCCATATCCGATCCCTCCCTGGTTCTATTCCTATGTTGTCCTACCGTACAATTTAGCACTTCTATGAAAATTTGTAAACAGTTGTAACCATGTTTCACCCTTTTCTTCCGTCAAATCGTCAAGTTTGTCCCGCTTTTTGTCCCTTCCGGGTTTTGGTATTTTTCTACAAAAGCTCTCCCAATTCCTTGTCTAAAACGCCGTTGACAATCCTTCGCATCAGGTGTATCATGTATACATCATACAAAAACTTTGTTTATTTTTACAAAAATTGCTCAGCGTCTATCTATCAAAGGGGTGAAAAATATGAAAACCATTTCCATTCCCTACTACACCTCCTCCCTTGAGCTCCACATTGCGGAGGAAAATTTGGAAGCTCTTATCTACGCCAAAACAGAGGAGTATACGCCCGGAAAAGGCGAAGGAGAGCTGGTGGAGGAGGCCCTGCAGAACCCCATTGGCACTCCCCGGCTCCGGGAGCTGGCCAAGGGCAAGAAAAAGGTGGTGCTGGTCACCAGCGACCACACACGGGCCGTGCCCAGCAAGCTGACCCTGCCCATTCTTTTGAAGGAGATCCGGGAGGGCAACCCCGACGCCGACATCACCATCCTCATTGCCACCGGACTCCACCGGCCTACCACCGAGGAGGAACAGCGGCGGATGTTTGGCGACGAGATCGTGGACAACGAGAAGATCGCCATCAACAAGGCCTTCCAGGATGAGGATTTTGACTTTGTCTGTTCCCTTCCCTCCGGGGCGGAGCTGTGGGTCAACAAGCTGGCGCTGGACTGCGACCTGCTTATCACAGAAGGCTTTATTGAGCCCCATTTCTTCGCCGGCTTCTCCGGGGGGCGCAAGAGTATCCTGCCCGGTATCTGCAACGCCGCTACGGTGAATGAGAACCACTCTTACAAGGCCATCTCCAGCCCCTACTCCACCACCGGCGTTCTGGAGCACAACCCCATCCATGAGGACATGATCTACGCCGCCCGAAAGGTGAACGTCCAGTTTATCCTGAACGTGGCCCTCAACGGGGAGAAGAAGGTGGTGGCCGCCTTCGCCGGGGATTTGGAGCAGGCCCACGCCGAAGGGGTCAAGTTCGTCCGGGAGCTGGCCCAGTGTCCCAGCGTTACCGGTGATATCGTCATCACCTCCAACGGCGGCTATCCCTTGGACCAGAACCTCTACCAGAGCCCCAAGGCGGTTGCCACCGCCGAGGCCTGCTGCAGGGACGGAGGCGTTATCATCATGTGCGCCTCCTGCTTTGATGGCATGGGTGGTACCAACTTTGAAAAGCTCATTGTAAAAGGCACTGTGGATGAGATCGATGAGTATCTCTCTAAAATCCCGCCCAAGGAGACCATCGCGGAGCAGTGGTGCGCCCAGATCTATTCCCGTATCCTGAAAAAGCACAAGGTCATTCTGGTGACTACCTATCTGGACCATGAGCTGGTCCGCAAGGCCAACCTGATCCCCGCCTCCTCCCCCGACGAGGCGTTGGAGATAGCCTACGGCATGATGGGCAGGGACGCCCGGGTGGTGGTCATCCCCGACGGCGTTTCTGTGCTGGCGGTCAAAGAATAAGGAGGAATGGACATGGAACTGAAGCTTGCGCTGAAGGTAGACGACCTGGACAACGTGGCCACCATCTTTGCCAACGGCATCGTGGACGGCACCGAGGTGGAGGTCCGGGACAAGAAGGGGCAGTCTGAGGTCATCGTGGTCCACGGGGATGTGCCCTACGGTCACAAGATCGCCCTTCGGAATATTGCCAAGGGGGAACCCATCACAAAGTACGGCGAGTCCATTGGGGCCGCCAGCCATGACATCAAAAAGGGTGACTACGTACATATCCACAACATGGACGCCATGCGCGGCCGGGGCGACCTATAAGGGAGGATATTGAAAATGAGCTATCAATTTATGGGCTACCGCCGCCCCAATGGCAAGTTCGGCGCCCGGAACCTGGTTGCCGTCATCCCCAGCGTCATTTGCGCCAACGACGTGGGTCAGGCCATCTGCCGCCAGGTCCAGGGTACCATCGGCTATTTCCATCACCAGGGCTGCTGCCAGCTACCCATCGACTTAAAGCGGGTCACCGATACTCTCTCTAATCTGGGGCAGAGCCCCAACGTGGCTGCCGCCCTGGTAGTCAGTCTGGGCTGTGAGGGAACCGACCATGAGCGGATGGTGGAGGAGATCCGAGCCACCGGCAAACCGGTGGAGATCATCCGTATTCAGGAGTTGGGAGGCACCTCCCGGGCCATCCAGGCGGGTATCGACGCCGCCCAGAAGCTGGTCCAGCAGGTCTCCGGACTCCAGCGGGAACCGGTAGACATCGACCAGGTTGTTATGGCCATCAAGTGCGGAGCCTCTGACACCACCTCAGGCATGGCCTCCAACTGCGTTATCGGCTATGTGGCTGATAAGCTGGTTGACCTGGGGGCCACCGTGGTCTTCGGCGAGACCACCGAGTTCCTGGGCGGCGAGCACATCCTGGCTCGCCGGGCTGTAGGCGGCGAGGATGGTCCTGTGGGAAAGAAGATCTATGAGATCGTGGACCGGATGGAGAAGCGGGCCAAGTCCATCGGCGAGGATATGCGGGGGGGGCAGCCCACCCCGGGCAACATCGCCGGCGGCCTTTCCTCCATTGAGGAAAAGAGCCTGGGCGCCATCGTCAAGTCGGGCCACCGGCCCATCCAGGGTGTGCTGGAGTACTGCGACAAGGTCACCGACCAGAAGGGTCTGTGGATCAAAGATGCCCCCGGCCGGGAGCCGGAAATTCTCACCGGCATGGCTGCCACGGGAGCTCAGTTCATGATGTTCTCCACTGGGCGGGGCGCCCCCCAGGGCTTCCCCTCCATGCCTGTCATCAAGATCTGCGGCAACCCCAACACCTACGAGCGCATGGGTCATGATATGGACCTGAACGCCGGACGGATCATTACCGGCGAAGCCACCATTGAGCAGGTGGGTGAGGAGGCCTTTGAGCTGCTACTGAAGGTCCTCAACGGCCAGATGACCAAGAACGAGGCTCTGGGCTACTTCGGCTCCATGGATATCTTCTGCCTGGGACCTGTCATCTAAATTTCCTTTTCCCTGCGGTGCTAACGCGCTTCGGCGCTTAGTATAAATCAGAAAGAGAGCAGAAAAAGAGGAGGTAAATCGTATGGCACTCAATCCTGTCCTGGCAATGTTCATCGGCATCATTGTGATGATGGCCCTCATCATCGCCAACAAGCTCCACCCCTTCCCGGCCCTCATTATCTCGGCCATTCTTATTGCTGTGCTGGCAATGCCCTTTGGCCCTGAGGGAGGCGTGGTCGACACCCTGGCCAACTGTGTGAGCACCGTTACCAAGGGCTTTGGCAATACCATGGCCAGTATCGGCGTGGTCATCGGCTTCGGCTGTATCATGGGCATCTTTTTGGAGAAGTCCGGCGCCGCCAAGCAGATGGCCCTGACCATCCTGAAGATCGTGGGCGTGAAGAACTGCGACGTGGTTCTTGGCCTCACTGGCTTTGTGGTCTCCATCCCCGTGTTCTGTGACTCCGGCTTCGTCATTCTCTCCTCCCTGGCCAAGGAGTTCTCCCGTCTGACCAAGAAGTCTATGGTCTGGCTGGGCGGCATCCTGGGCATGGGCCTGTACATCACCCACTTCATGGTTCCCCCCACGCCCGGTCCTCTGGCCGTGGTCAGCGCTTTCAATGCCGAGGGTCTGAATATCGATCTGGGTATGTACATCCTCTGCGGCATTGCCATTTCGGTGCCCCTGTTCATCTTCTCCGTCGTCCTGTTCCGGCACTTCGGCAAGAAGTATCCTGATCTGGTGGTTCCCTATGAGATCGACCGCAGCCAGTACACCGACGCTCAGCTGGCCGTTCTGGACAAGATCGACGCCAAGATCAAGTCCGGCAAGGACTTGGAGAATCAGGACTTTGCGGAGCTGCTCTCCACTGAGAAGCTGCCCTCCGCCGGCCTGTCTTTCGCCACTCTTCTGATCCCCATCTTCCTGATCTTCGCCAATACCATCGTGGGCCAGATCGCTTCTTTGAAGGGCACCGGCCTTGCCAGTGTGGTCAGCTTCCTGGGCCAGCCTGTCATCGCCCTGTTCATCTCTCTGTGCATGGGCGCGTTCCTGCTGTGCCGCCACATGGGCAGCAAGGCCTGCGTGGACCTGATGCAGGAGGCCTGCCGTGACGCCGGCCCCATCGTCTTCATTACCGCCGCCGGCGGCGCTCTGGGCGCAGTTATCAACACCTCGGGCGCTGCCTCCATCATGGCCAACGCCATTGTGTCTGCTGGTGTTCCCGGCATTCTGGTACCCATTATCATCGGCGTCATTATGCGCTTCCCCCAGGGTTCTGGCACCACAGCTATGATCACCGGCTCCGCCATCGTGGCTCCCATGGTCACCGCCCTGGGCATCAACCCCTATCTGGCAGCTCTGGCCCTGTGCCTGACCACTATGTGCCCCAGCTATCTCAACGACTCCTACTTCCACGTGGTCACCAACTTCTCTGGCATGGATATTAAGACCAGCCTGAAGACCTGGACCATCGGCTCCATCCTGGTTCCCATCTTTGGCTCGGTGATCTTCGTGATCCTCTCCCTGTTTATCCATTAATTCTCTCTTTCTAACAAAAAGGGAGCCTGACTTTTAGCCAGGCCCCCTTTTTTACCTTTTTTAATTTTCCTCACTCGTCCGCCCCTGCATGAGCTGCTCCTTGATGGTCCGGCGGGCCAGCTCCAGATGGATACGCATAGCCTCCTCCGCAGTGGCGATGTCCCCCACCGCCAGGGCATGGATGAGCCTTCGGTGCTCCTCCACAGACTCGGTGAAACGCTGGTGACTGGCGAGAGACAGCACCCGGAACTGCTGGTTCATAGACCGCACCCGGTCATAAGTGGATTCCACCAGACTGTTGCCTCCCAGCTCCACGATACGAATGTGAAGCTCCTCGTCCGCCTTGACATACTGTTCCATATCTCCGGTGATACAGCTTCTCTCCAGAGTATCCAACAATTCAAAAAGTTTTTGGCGGCGGACTGAGGTCAGGTTTCTCCGGCTCTTCTGGATCCCATAGGATTCCAGCATTACCCGCATATCAAATATCTCGTCGATGTCTCTCAGGGTAAACTCCTTCACAAAAACCCCTTTGTTGGGCACTTCAATGACCAGTCCGTCAGACACCAGCTGCCGCAGAGCTTCCCGCACAGGGCTGCGGCTGACGCCCAACGCTTCCGCCAGTTCCTTCTCCTGAAGCCAGAAGCCTGGCCCATACTTTCCAGAGCAAATATCGCTGCGCAAAATTTGATAGACCTGCCCCCGAATCGTTTTAACTCTGGGCTCCTTCATGCCGCCGCCTCCTTTCCTTTTCTTTATGATACAATATTTCTCCTCTCCCTGCAAGGGCTTTCTCACCCCAGCCAGTTCACCAGCAAAATCGCTCCGCCCAACACCACAAGCACCGCTCCTGTAGCCCTGTTGAGAACAACAGGGTCGGCCTTATTGGCAAACCGGGCGGCGATCCTGGCCCACAGAAGGGTGCTGAAAATGCAAAACAACAGGCACCTAAGATCCGGAAGACCACCGATGGCAAAATGGCTCACTGCCCCTGTGAAGGCGGTGAAAGCCATGATAAACACGCTGGTGCCCACCGCTGTTTTCAGCTCATAGCCCAAAACGCTTGTGAGGATCAGGAGCATCATCATACCGCCTCCCGCACCCACAAAGCCACAGATAAAACCCACCATGGCGCCGCAAACCACCGACTGGACAAACCGCTTCCGGGGTTCTACCGCCCCCATGGTCTCTTTGGTGGTCATTACAGGCTTTACAATAAATTTGACACCCAGAAGCAGAGTCATCACCGTAGAAAAGCTCCCCATAGCTGTTCCCGGAAGCAGGCTGGATATCCAGCTTCCCACCAAGGTAAAGCACAGAACGGAAGCCATCATCACAAGGCCATTTTTCACATCCAGATTCTTGTTCCTTCCGTAGGTGTAGGCCGATACCGCGCTGGCCAGCACATCGCTGGCCAGTGCAATACCCACCGCCATATAAGGCTCCATTCGGAGAAATACTATGAGCATAGGACTGATGACCGCCGCAGCGCTCATTCCCGCAAATCCGGTCCCCAGCCCTGCCCCGATACCCGCTATAAAACAAATAATAAATTGGTACAAGGTATTGCGCCCCCGTTTTAATTTGTATGCGAACCATTCTTTGCAGTATCATACTCCTTCCCGCAAGAAAAGTCAATCTCCGGCCTGTTTTTTTCCAGAAGGGCTTGACGAATTTCAAAAATCTGATATAATTATTGTCACTGTCCAACTTATTTGGTTTTAGTGTTTATGACTTGCAGTGGTATCGAAGTGGTCATAACGAGCACGATTGGAAATCGTGTAGCCGTTAACCCGGCTCGAGGGTTCGAATCCCTCCCACTGCG
>CATKDV010000161.1:0-11228 GCA_949746985.1 uncultured Eubacteriales bacterium
GCCCTGGCACTTATCCTTGCCCTCGCGCATGGCGCTGCCGGCGTAGATGATGTAGAAGATGCCGTCGGGCTGCTCCATGGAGGCCTTGGCCAGCACGTCGCGCTCGGCGTACTCGTCCACGAACCGCTTGCCGTCGGCGCCGATCCACAGCTGCTCCGCAGCGTCGGCCCAGATGCCGTCGGTCATGGTGCCCTTCAGGGGGGAGGAGGAGGGCATCATCTGGGCCACGCCCAGATCCACGGTGTCAGCGCCGATGGCCATGGCCATCTTGATGCCGTCGCCAGTGTTGGTGCCCGCGTTGGTGCTCAGGGTACGGTCAGAGAGGTTGTCTCCCCAGTACTCGTCGTACTCCTTGACCATGGCGGGATTGGCGCAGTAGCCGCCGCAAGCCAGGACCACGCCCTTGGCAGTGTTGATGGTGATGGGGGTGCCGTCGGCCTTCTGGGCCTTGGCGCCCACTACCTTGCCGCCATTGGTGATGAGCTCGGTGCCGGCGGTCTCGGTGTAGATGACCACGCCCTCTTTCTCAGCGGCATTCTTCAGGTCCAGGATCCGGGTCTCCTTGGTGGGATGGGTGTGGGTCCGCTGCCACATGGCGCCCAGAACGGTGGACAGGGGGGCGCCCGCCCGGGAGGCGGTCTTCACAGTGCCCAGGGTTCCGGTCCACTCATAGGCGGCCAGAGCGCCCTCGGCCAGAGTCCGGGCCAGGTCGATGTCGGAGGCAGTCCAGGAGCCGTCGGCCATCTGCCGCAGTCCGCCGGTATAGATGTGCCACATATGCAGGGAAATGGAGTCAAAGCCGGGCATATCCTTCTCGGGAGTCTTACCCGGGTTGGCAGCGTAGAAAGCCTTGATGTCCTTCTGAAGCTGCTCCAGGACGGCGGCCCACTCGGGGAACAGGTCAAAGTGGAGATCCTTGTCATTCTTGGTCAGAGCCAGATAGCTGTCCAGAGTGTTCTTCTCGGACTGGCTCAGAATGCGGGTGGCCTGAGCCTCAGGGTCCACAGCGTTGAAAGCGCCGCCGGCCATGAAGGTGTTGCCGCCCAGGAAAGAGCTCTTCTCAATGAGGGTGACCTTGGCGCCGTTCTGGGCTGCAGAGATGGCGGCGCTCAGACCGGCTCCGCCGCCGCCGATGACCAGCACATCGGTGTCCCAGGTCTCGGCCTGGCCGGGCTGGGCGTGGTAGGCGTTGGCTTTCAGAGCCTCCATATCAAGGCCGGCGGCCTTGGCGGCCTCGGTGGCCGCCCGCATGATGGCGTTGGAGGCCATGGTGGCGCCGGTGACGGTATCGACCGTGGTGGTCTGGTGCTCCACCATCTGGGCGGGGATCCGCTCCATGGCCACGTCGGCCAGATAGGCGGTCTCCTTGCTGGCGGTGACGGCCACACCGGTGATCTTGCCGTCCAGGACACTCATCTCAACGGTGACGGGTCCCTGCATACCGACGGAGGTGCCGGTGTACTTCATGGGCATGTTCACCAGCTTGACGGTATTGGGGTTGTCCTTGTCCCACTCCACCTGGATACCCAGCAGCTCGCTGAGATAGCGCAGGGGGACGTAGGTGGCCCCGTCGTAGGCAAATACCTCGGCGGCGGCCCCGTTGGACTTGGTGGGAGTGACGGTTTGACCGTTGATGCTCAGGGTCATGGGGGAGACAGTGATGCTCTTCTCCGCGCCGGCCGCCGCAGCGACCGTGCCCAGGACCATGAAAACGGCCAGCGCCAGGGCTGTGATCCTTTTTTTCATGGAATTCCTCTCCTTTGTCATTTTTGTTTGACAAACAAACTGTCAAACCACTGACAAAAGGATAAACCTGAAAGCCGCTTTCAGGTCAAGAGGGTTTGTGAAAAAAGTGTCTTATTTTTCCTCGATAAACCCCACTGCGACTCCATGGACAAAGGCGCCGTTTTTGGTGTAGCTGATAAAGATACGCCCGATCAGATCCTCCTGCGGGACCAGACCCCGGCGGTCCATCTCCTCCAGCAGGGGGGAGAGGTCGCTCTTGGTCATGGCAAAGGGATCGGGCAGCTCCATCAGCAGGTTTACCTTGGCGCCGCCCCGGGTCAGGGGGATCTCCGGCGGCAGTTCCAGAGCCAGTTTGGCCCGGTTTTTTTCCAAAATACCCAGGCCGATGCTGATATCCAGGGCATTTCCTGGAGCCAGAAGGCTTTCCCGGGAGACCCGGATGGCGATATAGGAGAAGGGCATGTTTTGGGCCAGGAGCGCAATGGCGCGGTACTCTGCCGGGGAGAGGGGGCCCACCTTGCCAAAATTCCAGACATTGTAACTGTCATCCAGCGCATTTTGTCCCAGCCGGCCCCGGCGGGTCTGGATCAGGGAAAAGTAGGCCTGCATTTCCCGCAGACGGGTAAGGCGCATTTCCTCCCAGGCGATCTGCCGCTGCAGCGCTCGGGTGTGGTTCTCCACCCAGCTGTCGATGGTGGGAAGCTCCTGGCCGTGGGCTGCAAGGGCTTCCTGGACCCCCATGCCAAAGCTGCGGAGCATGTTGGCGTGATAGATGCTCAAGGCGTCCGCCTGAGCCAGATCCCGGTAGTTGTTCTCCTTCTGCCGTCCGCCCTGGATCAGCCCCGAGCGGTCATAGTAGCGGACCTTACTGTCGGGCAGGCCCAGACATTTGGCAAAATCATGTACCTTCATGTCGGCGTCTCCTGTCTGTGTAAAAATATCAGGTTTTCCTGTACTATATCACAATGGGAAGAAAGACGCAAATCTGACCAATTATTACGATTCTTTTCGCCAAAACCCGCTGCTTCTTGTGGAAGTACACAGTGGATATTTTGGCTGGGATATGATACATTAGAGATGTAATTCAATACCTTTCGGTATAATCGGGGAGAGATGGTCCCCGAGTTTCTACTGACGGCCTATCCGGCAACTACCGAGCAATAGCAGGACGAGGAGATTTCTTTGAGATCTCCGTGCCAGTCTTTTTATTGCCGTTTTTGCCCTTATAGCCTTATGCCGAAAGAAATTAGGGAGGGGTAAAAATGGAAAAGTTCTTCCAGCTCAAAGAGAACGGTACCACCGTGAGGACTGAGATCGTAGCGGGCCTTACCACCTTCATGACGATGGCCTACATCATCGCCTTGAATCCAAACCTGCTCACCGGCTTCGGTGCGGAGGGGCAAAACCTTTGGAACGGCGTGTTTATGGCCACCTGTATCGCCTCGGCCATCGCCATGTTTGTGATGGCCTTCGCCGCAAACAAACCCTTTGCCTTAGCGCCCGGTATGGGACTCAACAGCTTTTTTGCCGTCGTAGTGGCCAACATCGCCGCTTTGACTGGAATGAGTTACATAGCATCCTTCCAAGCGGCGCTGGTCATCATTCTGCTGGAAGGCATCGTATTTGTCATTCTCTCCCTGCTCAATATTCGGGAAAAGATCGTAGAGGCCATCCCCTTGGGGGTCCGGCTGGGGATCGCTCCCGCCATCGGCCTGATGCTGATGAATATCGGGTTTGGTTCCAATGCCGGGGTCTATTCCGAGACAGGCGGGCCGTTTTTCGTGATGCGGGATTTCTTTGGGGCGCTGACCCCCGCTGTGGCAAAGACCACGATGGGTTCGGGCTATCCCGCGATGGTGCTCAATGTGGTCACCATGCTTGCGGGAGTGTTCGTTATCGTACTGCTGGCCAAGAAGGGCGTGAAGGGCGCGGTGCTGCTGGGGATGCTGGCGGCCTCGGTCCTCTACTGGGCCGGCTCCTTCGCGGTGCTGAAGGTGGATCCCTTTGGGACCCTGAAGACGGCCTCCTTCCTGCCCCCCTTCGCCGACATGATGGAGACTACCTTCTTCAAATTCAATTTTGAGGGATTTTTGGACATTGGGGTGTTCACCATCGTCACCTTGGTCATCACCTTCTGCATGATCGATATGTTCGACACCATCGGGACCTTGGTGGGAACGGCCTCCCGGGCGGGCATGGTGGATAAGGAGGGCAATATGCCCAACATGAAGGAGGCCCTGCTGGCCGATGCCGTCGGCACTGTGGCCGGGGCCTGCACTGGGACCTCCACCGTCACCACCTTTGTGGAGTCTGCCTCCGGAGTGGAGGCGGGGGGACGTACCGGCCTCACCGCCCTTACCACCGGGGTCCTGTTCCTGGCCTGCATCTTTATCGCCCCCATCGCCGCCGTCATTCCCGCCGCCGCCACCTCCTCCGCCCTTATCTACGTGGGGGTGCTGATGGTGATGGGGCTGAAGAATGTGAACTTTGAAGATATGGACCAGATGGTGCCGGTGGCTCTGATGCTCATCGGGATGCCGATCTCCGGTTCCATCGGCCATGCCATTGGGCTGGGACTGATCTCCTATACGGTCATTAAGGTCTTTTCCGGAAAGGCCAGGGAGGTATCCCTTTTGACCTACATCATTTCGGGACTGTTTTTGGTCAAGTTTTTCTTGGTCACCTGATCCCTTCAAGCGCAAAAAATAGGATGGACGGGCCGCAAAAGCGGCCCGTCTGTTTTTTCTCTATGTGGTGATCCCCTGCCCTCAACACCCTCGCATATGGTGCTTTTTAGAAAAATTTTGCCGAAACCTGTTGTCAACACCTTCCAGACTTGCTATAATTATGTCAACCCTAAACTGGGATATTCCGCCGGTCTATCTGGCGGTAGCAGGAAAGGAAGTTGTATCATGCAAAAGAAAGCCAAGACCCGGGTGCTGTCGGCGCTGATAGCGGCATCCATGATGGGCTCCCTCTACGTACCCATCCCGGCGGCAGCGGCCCAAGGGCAGACGACGGGCAGTGTTACCGCCGCGGTGCGGATCGACTACGCCCAGCGGCTGGACGAGCTTCAGCAGCGGGAATTGACGGTGGAGCTGCGCCAGGGGGAGCGGAGCCTGGGAACGGTCCCCCTGGCAGAAGAAGGAGTTTACACCGTGGGGGGCTATGAGGCGGAGGTATCGGCAAAGAATACCGACGGCGGCGAGCTGCTGGGCGGCTCTTGGCCCGGGTTTTTAGAGGTCTCCTTTGGGGAGCTGCCCCAAGGGGAGTATACCCTTGCCTTTTCCGGCAAGGGCTATAAGCCATACAGCCAGAAGGTGACCATGACCGACTACGCCCAGCACGTGGTGGTGGGCACCGGGGACGCCACCTTTACCTTAGGCGATGTGAACGGGGACGGAAAGGTGGACGGAAAGGACCGCTCCGCCTTGGCCGCCGTTCTTGGCTCTACCCGGCCCGAGGATATCCTTGCCTATGACCTGAACGGAGACAGGGCCATTGACATTGTGGACTTGGCCTATGTGAACCGGCTCATCTCTGCCACAGGGGGGGCTGTCCTTCGGGATACGGCCCGGCTGACCCTGCCGGTGAACCTGGCGGCGATGGAGAGCGAGATGGCGGGCTATGGCACAGTGGTGACCGACGGCCAGCTTGAGAATGTGCTGGCAGAGGGCGGAGCCGGCGTGACCCTGGCCTCGGAGGCGGGGGAGGACATCGTCCTTCCCGTGCCCCTGGACCAGGCGGTGGAGGCCCAGGAGATCCAGATCGTCTCCCCCGCAGGGGGAGGGACGGTGATGGCGGGTACTGTGACGGTGGAGGATACCGCCGGGAACAGGACACTGCTGCCCTTTGACAATACGCCCCCCGCCGGGGTCCATGCCACCTCCCGCACCCCGGGCAGCAGCGTCATCACAGTAACGCTGGGGAAGAAGGTGCCGGTGAAGAAGGTGACCATCACCGTCACCAAGACGGAAAATGGGAACTTTGCCGCGGTGGAGTCGGTCCAGTTCCTGAAAGACATCGTGCCGGAGGTGCCTGTGGCCCCCAACAGCATGGTAAAGGGCCTGACTACCGAACCGGGAAGCGAATCGGTGTCCCTGCGCTGGAACGACCTGCCCAACGTGTCGGGGTATAAGGTCCTCTACTGGCCCCAGCAGAACGCGAAGGAAGTGAAGGAGCTTCATACCGACGTGACCCGGGCGAAGGTCACGGGGCTGAAAAATCTGGAGACCTATGTGTTCACCGTCACTCCCACCGACGGAAGGTGGGAGGGCCGGGCCTGTGACCCGGTGACCGCCGTCCCTGTTCCCGCCAGCGTTCCCGACCGGGTGGATATGGTGCATGTCACCGCCTTGGACGCCGCTTTGGGGGTGTCTTGGAAGGAGGGCAAGTCGGCCACCTATTATGAGCTTTACTACCAAGAGAAGGGAAGCAGCGAATGGAAGCAGGCCGGAGGGCGGCTGACCAAGGCCGGCGCCAATATCGAGGGGCTGACCAACGATGTGACCTATTCTATCTATGTGGTGGCGGGCAACGACGTGGGCAAAGGTCCTAAGTCCGCCATTTATGAGGGGACTCCCAAGGCTGTGAAGTATGAGCGGCCCGAGGGCATCCCCACCCAGGGCATTTTGGAGAACTCCCAGATCAGCGACATCCGGCTGGCCGACGCGGGGAACTATACGGGGAGTTTTACGCCCCAGAATATGATAGATAACGACTACCGCACCGCTTGGACCGCCCAGAACTGGTGGCGCAATGAGCATGTGGTGACGACCTTCAAGGAGCCGGTGGACCTGTCCGCCGCCATCTGGGTGCCCCGGCTGGATGGGACCTACCCCACCAACCTGCGGGCATACAGCGTCCGGGTATGGTATGAGGGAGAGAACCTGAACTCCGCCGGACACCTGATCGTCCCCGACCCCAAAAACGGAGGCGTGGACAACGGCGGTACGGGCCGGGATGTGGATACATGGCCCAATGTCCGGGGCAACTGCGCCGTCACCAACTTTGCCATCCTGCCCTTTGGCCCGGTGGAGAACGTGAAGAAGATCAGCGTAGCGGTAGAGCAGAGGGCATATACCTCCGTGAGCCTCTCTGAGCTGATGTTTATGGAATATGACCCGGCCCACAGTCTGCCCGGAGAGATCGGGGCGCTGTTTGCCGACACGCTCCGCACCAAGCTGGCCGCCGGGGTGAGCCAAGGACAGATCGACGCCCTGCGGCAGAGGCTGGAGAGCGATGAGCGGAATTACTATCTGAATTTGGACACCTTGGCGGACGAGCTGGCCTTGGCCCAAGAGCTTTTGGAGCAGGGGGCCAGCAAGGGCGTTTTGGTCAGCGGCTTGGACAGCCGGAGCAACGGGCCGGACGGCGCCAAGTACGGACAGGGCGGAAGCGACCTGCAGCCCTTGGGAGTCACCGTAGGGGCAGGACGGGAGATCACCGTCTATGCCGAGGGCATCCCCGAAGGGGAGAGCGTCACCCTGATCGCCAGCCAGTTTAACGCTGAGGCCTCAGAGTGGCGGACCTCTCTGGGCGAGCTTGAGAACGGGCGGAATATTTTGACCATCCCCAAGATCGGAAGCCGGGCGGGCAATAACGGCGGCAGCCTGTATGTCACCTACAGCGGCGGCAGCGGAGATGGCATCAAGCTCCATGTCCGCCGGGGCATGGACATTCCGGTGCTGGAGCTGTCCAGCTGGTACAGGATGGAGGACCCGGCCCGCCGGGAGGTCATCGGGACCTATGTGGATGAGCTGGAGGCCTATCTGGCAGGCATGACCATCGGAAGCCCCACCAGTGATTACCGCAACGTGACGGAGGTCTCTACCCCTGTGGTGCTGCTGTCCCTGCCCGCCTTGGCGGTGAAGAATGCGCTGGGCTCCGGGGACCGGGCGGAGAAGGTGCAGACGCTCTATAACGCGGTCTTGGCTTGGGAGGATATCATGGCCATCTGCAAGCGGACCCAGGGCATCGACAACGTATATGGAGACAACGATATGCTCTCCCGCCAGAATATCCGCTGTATGACCATGTTTGCCGGGGCCTTCATGTACGCCGCAGGGAGCCATATCGGCATCGGCTATTCCTCCTGCGGCGGGATGGTCACGGGACAGCCCATCGCCCTGTTGGGAGAGGGGGCCGGGGCCAACCGGCTCTTTGGCTGGGGCATCGCCCATGAGATCGGCCACAACATGGATAAGCTGGGCAAGGCGGAGATCACAAATAACATCTATTCCATCATGGTCCAGACTTGGGACGGCGGGGCAAACCTCTTCCCCTCCCGGCTGGAACTGAGCGGCAAGTACAGCGGCATCTTTACCAAGGTGGCCCAAGGGTATCCCGGGGCGGCCAACGACGTATTTATCCAGCTTGGCATGTACTGGCAGCTCCACCTGGCCTATGACAGCGGGGAAAAGCCCCTCGATTTCTACAATGCCTTCTTCAAGGCCTGGAAAGCGGGGACCTATACCGCCGGCGCCCAGAGCTATGACGACCGGGTGGCCCTCACCGCCGCCGGGGTGGCCAAGCGGGATCTGACGGAATTCTTTACCCGTTGGGGCATGACCTTGAGCGACAAGACCAAGGCCACGCTGGCGGGCTATCAGCAGGAGAGCCGGGCCATCTGGTACCTCAATGACCAGAGCCGCCGGGACCGCTTGGCGGGAACGGGACGAGCCACCGGAACGGTAAAAGCCCAGGCGGTCATGGCGGCGGGAAAGGACAATGAGATCACCCTCTCCATCGACGCCTCCTCCGTCAAGGGGACGCTTCAGGGCTACGAGGTGCGCCGCAACGGCAAGAGCGTGGCCTTTGTCCCCGCGGGAACAGGGAAAAAGGCGGAGTATACCGATGTGATCGGCTCGGGCAACCACCGGACCTATTCTTATGAGGTAGTGGCCTATGATACCTTAGGCAACAAGGTAGGCTCTGCCGCCAGGGCCGGGGAGATCCGGGTGGCCTATGACAAGACCCTGGATCCGGCGGAGTACGACATTACCGCCAAAAACGGGGCGGTGGTCATCACGCTGAAGAAGGAGACCGCAGTCTCCGGCTTGAAGATCAGCAACCTGCCCTTGGGCGGCGGGGATTATACCGTGTCCATCACCGACAAGGACGGAAAGACCACCACCGCCCTCACAGGGGTCTTTGACAAGGACCACAATCAGGCGGTGGACGATTTGGACAGCTTTGTGGGCTACTTTAAGATGCCGGGGGCGGACAGCAGCGACACCCGCATCTGGACCTATGACGCCAAGACGGTGACCATTACCGGTATCCCCGCGGCAGTGCGGATGGAGAATGTGAAGCTCATCACCTACCCCGGCGACGACGTGGCCTTCTTGGAGGGAGGGAGCATGGGACTGCTGGCGGAGGACTACCGCTATACCTCTCTGGACGAGAACGGAAGGGAAACAGAGGAGGTCATCCCCCAAGGGACCTTGGTCATCGTGGGTTCCTACCGGGGCGATCCGGTATACAACACCCTGTCGGTGACAGGCCGCTTTACAGGCACAGCCTTGGGGGCGGATGGAGAGATGACGGAGACCCAAGTGGTGGAGCGTCCGGTGGCGGGCTATGCCCTCCTCTTTGCCGAGGTGCCCACTGTGGGAGAGGTGTGTGACATCAGCGACGGCATTTTCCTCTTTGTCCCCGATGTTCAGCAGGAGGCCCAGCTCCAAGGAGAGGAGAGCCACTGTGATGTGACCAACCTGCTGCCCACCCAGATCAAGGTGGAGCTGTTCCGCACCGATGACCCCGATGACGCGTCCAACAAGCGGGTCACTGCCCAGACCCAGTGGATCTACAGTCCCGGCGGGGCGCGGGAGGACCTGCCCACGGTGGTGCTGGAAGGAGGGAAGGGCTGATGCGGGGAAAGTCTTTTTGGAGTTTTCTGCTGGCCCTGTCTCTCCTGCTGGGACTGGCGGTCCCGGCGCAAGCGGCCGGGGTGCGCCTCACATGGGAGAAGAAAAGTGCAGGCAGCATGGAGCTTACCATCCGGGGCTTGGGAGAGGAGAGCGTATACGGCCTTCAACTGGAGATGACGGTGGCGGGAGCTTACGCCTCCGCCTCCTTCCGGCCGGCTGACGCCGACGTCTATACGGAGTGCCGGGCGTCCGCTTCCGAACAAAATACCAAGGTAGTGGTCTATCTTGCCTCTCAAAAGCCCATGAACAGCGGGAGCATCCTGACGGCGGGCACCCTGAGCCTGGATAAGAGTTTTTCCATGCCCGACAGCGCTGCCGTGACCCTGTTGGGCCATGAGTTGAAGCCCTTGGATGGGGCTGACGGGTCGGTCATTTCCACCGCCGAGCAGATCCGGGTCCCCGATGACGATGAGGACGAGGACGACCCGGATACCTACCGGGTCCGGGTATCCTCCGCCCTTCACGGGGAGGTAAAGGCCAACATGACTTGGGCCGAGGCCCGGGAGACGGTGACCCTCACCGTAAACGCCCATGAGGGATACGGGCTGAACAAGCTGACGGTCACCTCCTCCCGGGGGCGGGAGATGGCGCTGACCGACATGGGGGGTGGAAAGTATACCTTCCGTATGCCCACCGCCGAGGTGGAGGTCACCGCATCCTTCCTTCCGGCGGGGCAGAACCATCCGGTCATGTCCTTTGACGACGTGACCGAGTGGGACTGGTATCACAGCGCCGTGCACTACGTCTATGAAAACGGGATGATGTCGGGGACCTCTGAGACGACTTTTTCCCCGGATATGGACACCTCCCGGGGGATGATCGTCACCGTGCTCCACCGCTTGGAGGGGACCCCCGCCGCCGGAGCCTCCGATTTTTCCGATGTGCCGCGGGAGGAGTACTTTGCCAAGGCGGTGGACTGGGCCTATGAAAACCACGTGGTCAGCGGCTACGGCGGCAATGAGTCGGGCACCTTTGGACCAAACAACCCCATTACCCGGGAGCAGCTTGCCTCCATCCTTTACCGGTATGCCCAGAAAAAGGGGATGGATATGACGGTACGGGGGGACCTGAGCGGTTTTGCCGATCAGGGGGACATCTCCGACTACGCTCGGGAGAGCGTGGCCTGGGCGGTGGGCGTAGGACTCATCTCCGGGATGGGGGATGGGACCATCGCTCCCGGCGGCAGCGCCACGAGGGCGCAGGCGGCCACCATTCTGATGCGGTATTGCCAGAGCATTGCGGACTGAGGGCCATATGGCAAAAAAGAGCAGCGAGAACGTCGAAAGCGTTCTCGCTGCTCTTTTGAAGAGAGAGGAGGAATCCGGTTCAGATACGGGCCACGCCGGAATCCCGGGCGGCCTGGGCCACCGCCTGGGCCACCGCGTCTTTGACCCGGGGGTCAAAGGCGGCGGGAAGGATGTATTCGGCGGACAACTCCTGGTCGCTGACCAGTCCCGCGATGGCGTAGGCGGCGGCGACCTTCATTTCGTCGTTGATGTCGCTGGCCCGGACATCCAGCGCGCCCCGGAAGATACCGGGGAAGCAGAGGAC
>CATKDV010000162.1:0-9448 GCA_949746985.1 uncultured Eubacteriales bacterium
GGACGGCGTGATGGGGTAGATCCCCGCCACCTCGGTAAACGCATAGGAGACATGCGCCGCCGCGGTGTTGCCGTCCATGGATTTGAACTGTCTTGCCATTTGAACGATTCCTCCTTCTTATATTTCGCGAGATTTTGACCGCGAGAGAAAGGACTATATATAGCGTTCTCATTTTAACACTTGCGTAGTAGTTTGTAAACCGTTTGGGAAAAGTTTTGGGCCTGCATTTCATGTAAAGTGCGACCATTTTTCCGCAGAAGAGGGAGGAAATCAATTTCATGGGGGAAATGGATATTTTAGGTCTCGGCGGGGGACTCCGTTACGGGCAGATAGATGTCTCCGATCTTGTTGGAGACCCCATCCTGGTCTAAAAACGTAAACAGCCCGTTGCAGTAAAAGGTATCCACAGGGACCAGCCCCTCCTCCCGACATCGGTGCAGCAAGGCTCTGCACTGCTCCAGATAGTGGAAGGTGAGAACATCGTCCTGGCGGGAGCCGGCAAAGCAGTTGCATACGTGCAGACAGTCCGCTGCAGGGTGAAACGATACAAAGGGGCTGGTGATGTCCAGCTCCAGAAGCCGTGCCCCGACAGAATCCACGGACAGGGAGTAGGCGGGGTCATAGACGCCCGCCTCCACGTCCTCCGCCGTCAGCCGGTGAACGTTGACCACGGGGAAAATGTGGTCCAGCCACTGGTGCGCATAGGGGTGAAGCTCCCGGTCATCCACCAGGTTGCGGGGACCGCCCATCCGCATCTCATAGTGCGCTGGCATCTCCCGCCTGGTGATCCGGCCGAAGGCTGCCGTATCCTGGATCCGGGATAAAAGCTTCTGCAATTTCCCCTCCAGATAGCTGTGCAGCCGGGCCTGCTGTCTTTCCCGGTCCAAGCAGCCGGTCACCAACTCCTCCACACCCTTCAGGGAGGTGCCGGAGAAAACCACCTTGCTCTCGTCCACGGAAAGGCCCATATTCTGCAGTTTTTTTAAAGAGCCCAGCATGTGGATCTGCTCGTCATCGTAGTAGCGGTAGCCGCTGCTGTACTCATAGGTGGGGGACAGAATGCCGCGGCTTTCGTAGTAGCGCAGGGTATTTTTGCTCAGGGAGAAGGCTTTGGACAGATCTCCGATCTTATAATTCTTCTGCTTCTGTGCCATGAGACACACCCCCGAATTTTTTTCTTGTAAAAAGGAGGAAAAAACCTTGACTCTACCATCATGGTATCCTTTACATTTAAATTAAGGCATAGCCCCGGCCGGCAAATCCGGTTTTGGCCACTGCCTCCATATCTATGATCCCCGCCCAAAGCGGAGATTGTAGATATTATAACAGGCGAGGGAAAGCCTTGTCAAACCTACATCCTCCGCGAGGCCGCGGGGCCCTTGGAGAGGGGCTTAAAAAACTACTACACGAATAGGAGAAGGAGAGAAAACCGCATGAAAAAACGCCTCATCGCCCTGACCCTGGCCTTTGCCACAGTCATGGGCACAGTGGCCCTGGCTGCCGGGGCAGAGAGAACCATCTCCGTCAGCTCCATGAATCTGACCCTTAACGGTCAGGCGCTGACCCCCACCAAGTCTGACGGCACCGCCGCCGAGGCCTTCGCCTACGACGGCGCCACCTATGCCCCCCTCCGTTACATCGCAGAGCTTCTGGGGATGAAGGTGGAGTGGGACAAGGATCAGCCCGACACCGCCAAGCTGGTGGGGACCCCTGGCGCCACCGGTGCGGACAAGTACACCTGGGATGAGGAGGTGGACGTGGTCGTGGTGGGCTTCGGCCTTGCCGGCGCCGCCACCTGCGTGGAAATTGCCGACATCGCTCCCGACTCCAGCGTGCTTCTGCTGGAGAAGATGGAGGAGGCTCAGTCCGGCGGCAACTCCATCGCCTCCGGCCAGACCATCCTCAATGTGTGGCCCGACGACCTGGAGCTGTTTCGGGACTATCTCTGGGAGATGGGCAAACCCAACAATATCCGCCGCGACTGGTTTGACTGGTGGACCGCCGAGATGGTCAACCAGAGCGACTGGGTGGAGTCCGTAGCCAAGAGCGTTGGTTACTGGTACCGTCCCAACACTTACGGCTCCGTGACCATGGAGTTCCCCGAGTTCCCCGGCGCCAGCTACCGTGCCCGGGGCGACTGTCTTGTGACCTATCCCAACACGGTCAGCCAACCTGGCGGCACCTACAAGGCCTTCCGGGACGTAGTCAAGCAGCTGAAGAATACCGAGATCCGCTACGAGACCCCTGCCACCGCCCTCCTCCAGGACCCCGACACCAAGGAGGTCTACGGCGTGACTGCCACCGACAAGGACGGCAACAGCTTCAACGTCCGTGCCCGCAAGGGCGTGGTGTTGGCTTGCGGCGGTTACGAGAACAACCTGGAGATGCAGCGGGACTTCCACGGCATGGACCTGGTCTACACAGCCGGCACCCCCGGTAACACCGGTGACGGCATCAAGATGCTCATGGAGGCCGGCGCTAAGATCTGGCACATGAAGAACTTCACCCAGTCCGGCGGCATCTGGATGGGCGTGAAGGTCCCCGAGTGGGACGACGTGGTCTTCGAGCGTAACTTCTTCTATAAGAACGGCGGCTGGCTGGAGATCGACGCCACCGGCAACCGCTACTACAACGAGAGCAAGAAGTGGCACAAGCAGCATATGAAGGTCAACGAGAACGGTCACTGGGTGGAGATGGACACCTACCGCGCCCTGCCCATCCACTGGATCGCCGACCAGAAGACCTTTGAGGCGGACACCGTGGTCACCACCTGGATGGCCTGGCCCATCTCCGCCCATAACTACGAATGGTCCGCCGACAACTCCGTGGAGCTGGAGAAGGGCTGGATCGTCAAGGCCGACACCATCGCCGAGCTTGCCGAGAAGATCGGCCGTGACCCTGTGACGCTCCAGGCCACCATCGACCGCTATAATGAGATGTGCGAAAAGGGTGTGGACGAGGACTTTGGCCGCGAGATCGAGACCATGGCTCCCATCAAGGAAGGCCCCTTCTATGCCGTGGAGATCGTCCCTGCCATCGTGGCCACCACCGGCGGCGCCGTGCGCAACACCAAGTCTCAGGTCCTCGACTGGGACGAGAACGTGATCCCCCACCTCTATACCGCGGGCGAGCTGGGCAGCTACGTGAGCAATCTCTATCAAAACGGAACCTTCCTTAACGAGTGCATCTCCTCCGGCCGCGCCGCCGCTCAGGATATGTTCGGCGTGGAGCCCCACTATGATTACAAGGGCAACGATTACGTGGTGCCTTTGGAGGACGACACCGTCCGCGACATGGTCTACTCCACCGACTCCAAGGGCCCCATCCTGGACGCCTCCAAGGCCAAGGACGGCGAGTACTTCCGTTCCGCCGAGAGCACCCACGGGCCCTGGACCATGACCTTCTCTGTCAAAGACGGAAAATTCCAGTCCTTCAAGGTCACCGATGGCGGGGAAAACATGATGCTCTCCACCGATCAGTTCAAGGAGTTTACCGACCGGATCCTAAAAGAGCAGACGTTGACAGTGGACGTGGTCTCCGGCTGCACCCAGGACTGTGAGGCGGTGGTTGCCGCCATCCAGAAGGCCCTGGATGCGTCGACCAAATAAGTAAGAGCGTACTCTAACTCTCCGGAGTGCGTCAGACGGGAAAAGGGCTGTTCCCCCATCTGGGGGAACAGCCCTTTCGCTGCTCTGCAGAAAAGACGGTTTATTTGCCGATATAGTCCAGCATGTTCTCCGCAGCCCAGATACCGCTGCCCACGGCGATGGCCACGCAGGAGCCGGGGCCGTCATAGTAGGGTACGGCGTAGTAGCTGCCCACCTCGCAGCCGCCGCAGTAGAGGCCGGGGATATAGTCGCCGTTGGCGTCCACAGCCCGGAGGTAGCTGTCGGTCTTCACGCCGCCGAAGGTGGACCAGGCGGAGGGCTCGTACTCAAAGACGTAGTAGGGGCCCTTGCCGATGGACTTCATGAAGTTGGGGCTCTTGCCGAATAGGGTGTCCTCCCCCTTGGCACACATCTTGTTGTACTCGGCCACAGTGGCCTCCAGGTTCTTCAGACCGAAGTGCTCGGCGGCCTCAGCCAGAGTGTCCACCTTGATGGCCCAGCCCTGGTCCACGGCAGTCTGGAACTCATCCTTGGCCTTGGGCAGGACGTTGAAGACAAGGGCGGCCTTGGAGGCCCAGTCCTTGGGGGCACCTAGGTAGTTGATGATGCCCTGGTCGCAGCAGGCGTTATAGTAGGTCTCGTCCATCACGGTGTAGACCTTGCCCTGACGGAGAATGGCCTCGCCGCCCAGGGCCAGGGGGAAGTCGGCCACCAGCTTCTCGTTGATGAAGCGGTCGCCGTCCCGGTCCACGTTCAGACCGCCATAGATCCAGAAGGCCAGGTTCTGGTTGGCCAGATTGAAGCCGGTGGAGAAATCGAAGGTGGCGCCGGGGAGCTTGGAGGTGGCGCCGGCAAACTCGTTGCCCAGCACACCGAAGTTCCGGTCCAGGGCGCCGCCGGCCTCCAGCACCATGTTGATGCCGTCGCCGGTGGGGGTGTTGCTGCCTAGGGAGACGATGTCGGCGTTGCCCAGGTACTTCTGGAGCATCTCAGGGCTGCCCTGGAAACCGCCGGTGCAGGTCATGACGGCCTTGGCTTTCACGATGACAGTGTCTCCGTCGGCGTTGACGCCCTGGACGCCCACGGCCTTGCCGTTGTCCATGATAATGCTCTTGCCAGGGGTCTCATAGAGGAACTTGCCGCCTTTGGCTTCGATCCTGCTGGTGATGGGGCCGATCCGGTCGTTGCCGCCGGCGCTGAACTGATGGCGGGACCGGAAGCCTACGCCGTAGACATCCTCGTTCAGGGAGAAGGGGATGCCAAGGTCCACCATCTTGTCGATGGCCACGCCGGCGCGGCTCCAGGCCTCCCACAGTAGCTTGGCGTCCACAGTGGTGTTGGAGAAGTCGTAGAGGTGGTCATAGATCTCTTTGTTGGTGACGGTGACTCCGGCCTCCTTGGCTACGGTGGTCTCGGCGCCGGCGGGGCCGCCGCACTGGGCAAAGTTGGAGGCCAGGGCGTTGGCGGCCTTCTCCATCACGATGACCTTGGCACCCGCCTCGCTGGCAGTGAGGGCGGCCATCAGACCGGCGGCGCCGGCGCCCACGATGACGATGTCGGCCTCATACTCCACGGTCTTGCCGCTGACGGTCTCCTGCTTCTTTCCGAAGGCGGCGGGGTCTCCACCGGCCTGCTGGATGCAGGACTTGACGGCGGTGAGGATAGCGTCGCCGGTCATGGTAGCGCCGGCCACGGCGTTGACCTCCACGGTCTGGCCGTCCACGACGGCGGCGGGGACGCGCTCGATGGCGGGATCGCTGATGCCGGGGGTCTCGCTGTGGCTGAGCACCTTGACGGCGGAGATAGCGCCGTTGGCAACGGTGACCTCCACCGTTACATCGCCATTTTTACCAGTGCCTACGCCGGTGTAGGAGCCGTCCTTCAGGCTGGCGGAGGCGGCGGGGGGGACGAAGCCCGGCACGTTGGCCAGCTTCGCGGTGTTGGGGGCGGTTTTGTCCCACTCCACATCGATGCCCAACAGCTCGGCGATGTAACGGATGGGAGCGTAAGTGGCGCCGTCATAGGCAAACACTTCGGCGGCCTCCCCGTTGGACTTGGTGGGGGTGACGGCGTAGCCGTTGACATTCAGATCCATGGGGGTGACAGTGATGCTCTTCTCTGTCCCGGCTGCCAGAGCAACCGTGCCCATGACCATGACAACGGCCAGCGCGAGGGCGGTGATCCTTTTCTTCATGTGCAGTCTCTCCTTTGCGTTTGTTATATTCAGGCTTCCGGCCTGATAAAGATGAACAAGGGTATTATATTTGCTTTGTGTAGAAATGTAAATTGTTTTTTTGGGAAGAATTTATATCCTTTCCGGCCATTTAAAAAATTTTTCGCCCATAGCATTTCTTGGAAATATATGCTATACTGATTTTGATTTGGAAAGAGAGGGGGGAAACCGCCATGATGACCCAGGTGCGGTCTTTAGGCCTTCGCGGGGTGGAGGGCTACGAAGTGACCTGTGAGTGCGACCTGTCCGGCGGGCTTCCCAACTTTGACATTGTGGGGCTCCCCGACGCCGCCGTAAAGGAGGCCCGGGACCGGGTGCGCTCGGCGGTGAAAAACTGCGGGTTCCAGTTCCCTGTCTCCCGCATCACGGTGAACCTGGCCCCTGCCGACCGGAAAAAGGGCGGCACGGTCTACGACCTTCCTATTCTGGTAGGGATCCTCTCCGCCGGAGGCCAGCTTCCCCGTCCGGAGGGGGACTGCGCCTTTGTGGGGGAGCTCTCCCTGTCCGGAGCCCTTCGCAGCGTCCCCGGGATGCTGCCCATGGCGCTGGCCGCCCAAAAGGCCGGGATACGCCGGCTCTTTGTCCCCGCCGACTCCGCCCCAGAGGCCACCCTCGCCAAAGGGATGGTGGTCTACCCCGTGGAGACGGTGAGCCAGCTTGTCTCCCATCTGAAGGGGGAGGAGCTGATCCCCGCCGCTCTGCCCTGGACCCCCGGGACGGAGGAGCTTCCCGAACCCGATTTCGCCGAGGTGAAGGGCCAGGAGAACGTAAAGCGGGCCCTGGAGATCGCCGCGGCGGGGGGGCACAATATCCTGATGATAGGGCCTCCCGGCTCGGGCAAGTCCATGCTGGCCCGGAGGCTTCCCTCCATTTTGCCGGAGCTGTCCGAGAGAGAGGCCCTGGAGGCCACCGCCGTCCACTCGGTACTGGGGCTCACCACCCGGGAGCGGCCCCTGCTGACCCGGCGGCCCTTCCGCTCGCCCCATCACACCATCTCCGCCATGGGCATGGCGGGGGGAGGCAATCCCCTCATCCGTCCCGGCGAGATCTCCCTGGCCCACCATGGGGTCCTGTTTCTCGATGAGCTGCCCGAGTTTCACAAGGACGTGCTGGAGGTTCTGCGCCAGCCCATGGAGGAGGGCAAGGTCCAGATCAGCCGCGCCGCGGGCAGCGAGAGTTTCCCTGCCCGATTCATGCTGGTGTGCGCCATGAATCCCTGCAAATGCGGCTGGTATGGCTATTCGGACCGGTGCAGGTGCAGCTCCAAGGATGTGGAGAAGTACCAGCATAAGATCTCCGGCCCCATGCTGGATCGGATCGATCTGGTGGTGGACGTTCCGCCTCCGGATTTCGGCACCCTGGCAGAAAAACCGGACGGGGAACCCTCGGCGGTCATTAAGGCTCGGGTGGACGGGGCAAGAGCTATCCAGGCCCGCCGGTTTGGCGCAAAGGGGGTTCCCTGCAACGCCCAGATGGGCCGGGGGGAGCTGGAGAGCTTCTGCGGGTTGGACAGCGGCTGTCAGGCGATGATGAAGGGCGCCTTTGAGCGTATGGGCCTGACCGCGAGGGGCTATGACCGTATCCTCCGGGTGGCCCGGACCATTGCGGATCTGGACGAGAGCGAAAATATCCGGGGACAGCATCTGGCGGAGGCCCTTCAATACCGGGCCACAAGCTGGATGGCAAAGTAGGGACCGAAAGGAAGACCCCGGGACCTCGGGCGTTCCCGGGGTTGACGGTATTTTATAAAAAGGTAGTGGCAAATCATGTTAGAACGCTTTATCGTGGTGCTGGGTCAGGTGGCCACGCTCTTTCTCATGATGGGGGTGGGCTTTGGGCTGGGAAGGCTGGGGAAGATATCCTCCCATGGGACCGCGGAGTTCTCCACCCTGCTCCTCTACGTGGTGACGCCCTGCATCATCATAGACTCCTTCCAGACCGGCTACGACGACACCCTGCTCAAGACCCTGGGGGTGGGGGTGCTGTGCCAGATGGGATGCTACGCCCTCTATGCCCTCATCGTTTGCTTCTTTTTTCGAAAGGATGAGCCCGACCTGCGCATCCCCTTCCGGTTCGGGTCCATGTACGGCAACACGGGCTTTATGGGCATCCCTCTCATCCAGGCCATCATGGGGGACGAGGCGGTGATCTTCGCCGTGGTGGCCCTGGTGGTGTTCAACCTGTGGACCTGGAGCCACGGGCTGGTGATGATGAGTGGGGAGAAGAGATTTTCCCTCAAAAAGATGATCGTCACCCCCGGAGTGCTGGGGATGCTGGGAGGCATTCCCCTGTTTCTGACCCGCACCACCCTGCCCGGCCCCCTCTTCAAGGCGGTGGGCTTTATCGGGAGCCTCAATACCCCTCTGGCCATGATCGTCATCGGAGCCCAGCTTGCCCGGGCCGATCTGAGGAGCCTTTTGAGGGACAGAAAGCTCTATGAGGGCTCGGCCATCAAGCTGCTGCTTATCCCCCTGGTCACCATGGCGGTGATGCTTCCCTTCCGGAACAACCATCTTTTATATGTAGCGGCGGTGATCCTCTCCGGCGCGCCCTCGGCCGGAGTCACCAGTATGTTTGCGGAGAAGTTTGACCGCAGCCCGGAGCGGACCGCTGAACTGGTCAGCTTCTCCACCCTCCTGAGCATATTCACGCTGCCGGTGGTGGCGGTACTGGCGGAGACCATCGCGGGGTGACGGGGGCTCTCGCTTCAGATAAACAGTATACGAAAGAAAGGAATTTCTCTATGGAGATCAACGGCCAAACCATAACCGATATCAAGCGCTATGACGAGCTGGGCCTGTCCCCTGAGATCATGAAGGCCCTCCAGAAAAAGGGCTATGAGCGGGCTACTCCCGTCCAGTCCGGGGCCATCCCCTACTTTATGGAAGGGCGGGACGTGATCGCCAAGGCCCCCACAGGGACGGGGAAAACCTTTGCCTTTGGCATTCCCATGGTGGAGCACACCGACCCCGCTGAAAAAAGCGTGACGGGCCTTGTGCTGGCTCCCACCCGGGAGCTGGCCATCCAGATCCAGGAGGAGCTGCAGGATCTGTGCGAGTTCAAGGAGGGGGTCAAGACCGTTGTCCTCTATGGCGGCGCCCCCATTGAAAAGCAGATCAAGCAGCTCAAGGATCACCCCCAGATCGTGGTGGCCACCCCCGGCCGGCTCATGGACCATATGAAGCGGCGGACCATCCGGCTGGACAAGGTGGAGACGGTGGTGCTGGACGAGGCGGACCGGATGCTGGATATGGGCTTTATCCGGGACGTGACCCGGATCCTGGACCAGATCAAGTCCCGAAAGAATATCGGTATGTTCTCCGCCACCATTTCCCGGGAAGTGATGGATATCTCCTGGGTCTACCAGCGGGATCCGGTGGAGATCACCGTCCAGGCCGATCTCCAGAATAAGCCGGATATCGACCAGTATCGGATCGAGGTGGACCGCTCCGCCAAGGCGGAGCTGATGCTCCAGCTTTTGGAGCACGGCGGCTACGAGCGGGCCATTGCCTTCTGCAACACCAAAAATATGACCGACAGGCTCTCGGGACTGCTCCGCATGGGGGGCGTAAAGTGCGAGGCTATCCACGGAGATATCCAGCAGTCC
>CATKDV010000163.1:0-2742 GCA_949746985.1 uncultured Eubacteriales bacterium
ACCCCCAGCCAGAACACCCGCCCCGCCGTGCACACCAGCAGCGCCAAAAAGGCCATACCCAAAAGCAGGATGGCCGCTGCCTTCCGCCCCTCCATCCCCCGCCGCTCCACGATCACCTTTACAGGCGCAGTCTGCTCCGGTCGGGCCTCCTCCGGCGGCTTCTTCCCCATCACCAGCTCGTCCAAACTCACCCCGAAAAGCTCCGAGAGCCTCACCAGCTTGTCCAGCTCCGGCACCGCCCCGTCGGTCTCCCACTTGGAGATGGACTGTCTCGACACCTCCAGCGCCTCCGCCAGGTCCCCCTGGCTCATATTTTTCCCCGTCCGCAGACGGTTGATATTTTCTCCTAAGCTCATTCCGGTCTCCTCCTTTGCTGAAAAAAAGGATACCATCTCCCCGTCCAAAAGTCCACCAAGTCCCCTTGAAATTTTAGCAACCAGCGGTTGCATCCGGCCTTTTCTGCCGAAATTGAAAAACTTCAAGGAAAATGCACCTTGACATTCCTCCGGAAATCACATATAATGTTCCTGTTAAAGCCATAGCTATGTGGCCCTTTCGCGGTGGACGAGTTCCCGCCGCTTCGGAGGGAGGGGAAATACAATGTCGGAGATCCATGTAAAAGAGGGCGAGTCCCTGGAAAACGCACTCAAGCGCTTCAAGCGTAGCTGCGCCAAGTCTGGCGTACTGGCCGAGGTCCGCAAGCGCGAGCATTACGAGAGCCCCAGCGTCAAGCGCCGCAAGAAGTCTGAGGCCGCCCGCAAAAACCGCAAGAAGTTCTACTAAGAACGCTAAAAGCCCTGTGCCGTCTGGCACAGGGCTTTTTTCCTGTCTTGTTTTCTTCTCTCAGAAAGGACGTCTGGCCCTGCACGTTTTCTCCGCCCTGGGTGGCACTCTCCCCTACCGGTCCAGCAGCTCTCCCAGCAGGTCCCCGGTGGTCTCAAAAGGCAGGAGGGCCGTCCGCACCCCCAGCCTCTCCGCCAGACCCAGCTTTTTACGGATGCTCCCGGCGTCGTCAAAGAGGACAAAATGGCCCTTCTCCCCCGCCATGTAGGTAAAGTAGTGGGCGCACAGCTCCGGGGAGAAAAACACATCCGCCCCGTGTTCGCTCCGCCGCCGCTCCAACTCCTCCACCGTCAAAGGCGCCCCCGTGCCGCTGGGGGAGGGCAGCAGAAAATCCTCCGCCGTCCGCTCCACCCAGACCGCCAGCCGTCCGGGTCCGAAGCTCTCCCCCGCCGCCTCCAGCCGCCCCTGCAGGGAGCCGCCGGACAGGGCGGTGGAGATGAGCACCCCGGCAGTTGGGGCCGCAGCGCCGTAAGGCTCGGATACAAAAAGGGCCAACCCCCGGCCTCGGCACAGCTCCCCTAACTTTCCCACCGCTTCCGCCAGAATGGGGGCAGGCCGCTGCTGGAACCGGCAGATTACCCCGGTGAATCTCCGGGCGGCACATTCCCGTAGGACTTCGTTGCAGAACCCCCCCACCTCTCCGCCCCCGGAAAAGCCCGCGTCGTCCATGACCATCATCCCCCCCTGAGGGGTCACCGGGCCGTTGGCCCGGAACAGGTGCGGTCCTTCCCCCACCCGGTAGGCCAAGTGGGCCAAAGGCCGTCTCCAGACTCCGGCGGAGGTCACCTCCCCCGGCTTGGCCGCTATCATAAGCTCTATCTGCTCCATCTTCCATTTCCCCCTTGTCCAAATGCCCCAATAAGTGGTATAATCACTTCTATGGTATGAGACAAGGGGACGAAACAGAAGTCCCCGGGCAAAAGAGGTGATCCCTTGGCCCTGCTCCCCGTCCCCGCCTATGTGGCGGACAGCATTTACGACATAGCGCCCCAGTCCCTGCGCTCCGCCGGGGTGCGGCTGGTGCTCTGCGACCTGGACAACACCCTGACCCCCTATGAGGAATCCCTCCCCTCCCCTGCCCTTCAGGCGTGGAAAAAGGAGCTGGAGGCGGCGGGCATTCTTTTGTATGTGGTCTCCAACAGCCGGAAAAGCCGCCGCTGTCCCGACTTCTGCAAGGCGCTGGGCGTCCCCTATGTCCGCCACGCGGGAAAACCCAGCCGCAGGGGGTTCCGGCAAGCCCTTCAAGACACCGGCCTTTCCGCGCAGCAGGCCGTCATGGTGGGCGACCAGATCTTTACCGACGTCTGGGGGGCCAACCGGGCGGGGATCCGCTCCATTCTGGTCAAACCCCTCGCCTGGGGAAAAAATCCCCTGCGGAAGGTGCGCTACGCCGCGGAGACCCCCTTTCGTATCTTAGGAAAAAGGAAGTGACCCCATGTCCGCCAAATTCGGACCTGCCGGCAACCCCGATGCTTTCCCCTATAGATCCTCCGTAGACGCCCCCAGATGGCTGAGGGAGATCGGCCTGGACTGCTACGAATACCAATGCGGCAAAGGGGTCAACGTGGGCGAGGACACCGCCCGAAAGCTGGGCGAGAAGGCCAGGGAATCAGGCATTTCCCTCTCCCTCCACGCCCCCTACTTCATCAACCTGGCCAACCCCGACCCCGAGAGCCTTCGCAAGACCACCGGCTACATTTTAGCCGCCTGCCAGGCCGCCCACTGGATGGGGGCCGCGAGAGTGGTGGTCCACACCGGAGCCCTCATGAAGCGCACCCGCCGGGAGGCCCTGGACATCGCCCTCCGCTCCATGACCGAGGTCCTGAAGGCCTGGGAGGGCGAGGGCTACAGCCACATCGCCCTCTGCCCCGAGACCATGGGCAAGATCAATCAGCTGGG
>CATKDV010000164.1:0-4938 GCA_949746985.1 uncultured Eubacteriales bacterium
AAGGAGGTGACCGACCTTGAAAAAGCGTCTGGATGTACTTCTGGTTGAGAAGGGCCTTGTGGAGTCCCGCCAGAAGGCCCAAGCCCTTATCATGGCGGGGCAGGTCTATGTGAAGGGCCAGAAGGTGGACAAGGCGGGCGCGCCCACGGACCCGGAGGTCTCTATTGAGGTCCGGGGAGGCGGCTTGAAGTATGTGAGCCGGGGCGGCTATAAGCTGGAAAAGGCTATGAATACCTGGCCTGTCACATTAGAGGGGAAAGTCTGCGCCGACATTGGAGCCTCTACCGGGGGGTTTACGGACTGTATGCTCCAAAATGGAGCGGCAGAGGTCTATGCCGTGGATGTGGGGTACGGTCAATTTGCCTGGAAGCTCCGCCAGGATCCCCGGGTGGTCTGCCTGGAGCGGACCAATGCCCGGTATCTCTCCAAGGAGCAGATCCCCGAGGCCCTGGATTTTTTCAGTGTGGATGTATCCTTCATCTCCTTAAGTCTTATCCTGCCGCCCCTCCGGCCTCTTATGGCGCCCGGGGGACAGGGGGTCTGCCTTATCAAGCCCCAGTTTGAGGCGGGAAAGGACAAGGTGGGGAAGAAGGGTGTGGTCCGGGACCAAACGGTCCATCTGGAAGTCCTGGAGCATTTTTTTGATCACGCTGGGAAGGCGGGCTTTACGGTCCGGGGCCTTACGTATTCCCCCATCCGCGGTCCTGAGGGCAACATTGAGTATCTGGGCTGGATCTCCGCAGAGGAGGGGGAGGCCTATGAGGGGGACCTTGCCGCTTTGGTGGAGGCTTCTCATACGACGCTCAAAGAGACAAACAGCGAGGAGGAAGGCCGGTGAAGATCGTATTAAGTCCAAACCCCTACCGGGACAAGGGCCTGAAAGCGGCTCAGACCGCCGAGAGAGTTCTGCGGCAGGCGGGGGTGGAGACCTCCATGTGTTTCCCCTTTGAGTTGGAAAAGGAGAATGTGGAGGTCCCCGCTCACCTGGAATTTCTGCCCGAGGAGGAGGCGTTTCGGGGGGCGGATCTGATGGTCTGCTTCGGCGGGGACGGCACCATCCTCCATGCCGCCAAGGACGGCCAACGCCACGGCGTGCCTGTGTTGGGAGTAAATCTGGGCAGCGTGGGATTTCTCTCGGAACTGGAGTCCTCTGAACTGAGCCAGCTGGAACGGCTGGTGGAGGGAAAATACCGCATCGAGGAGCGGATGATGCTGGATGTGTCAGTACGCCGGGAGGGGAAGACGATCTACCGGGATCTGGCCCTGAACGATGCGGTCATCACCAAGGGGGCCGTCGCCCGGGTCATTGACCTGGAGGTGAAGGCCGACGGAGTGACGGTAAGCCGTTTCTCCGGGGATGGAGTCATCGTCTCCACCCCCACCGGCTCCACCGCCTATGCCATGTCGGCGGGAGGACCCATCGTGGAGCCGACAGTGGAAAATACGCTGCTGACCCCGATCTGTCCCCACGCCCTGCACGCCCGCTCCTTTGTGCTGGATGGCCGCCGCTCAGTGGCGGTGCGGATGGGGAAGCTGTCCCGCAAGACGGCCTACCTGTCGGTGGACGGCGGCAAAGCGTTTCGTCTCAGCGCCAGCGACCAGGTAGAGCTTCACCGTTCCCGTTCCAGAGCAAAGCTTATCCGGCTGACCAATCGGAGCTTCTACGCCGTGGTCAATCAAAAGTTGGGGAGGGCCTGACCAATGAAAGGAAAACGCCAACAGGAGATCCTGGATATCATCGAGGCCCATGAGGTGGAGACCCAGGAACAGCTTTTGGAATATCTGAAGGACCGGGGGATCTCCACCACCCAGGCCACCATCTCCCGCGACATCAAGCAGCTTCATCTGGTGAAGGAGCTGACCAGGGGAGGGGTGTCCAAATACGCTGTCTCCCACCACAAGGTTGCGGCCAATTTTTCCGGCAAGCTGCAGACCATTTTCCGGGAGTGCGTCACTTCCTTTGATGTGGCCCAGAATATTGTGGTGCTCAAGACGCTTTCCGGGCTTGCCAACGCCGCCGGAGCCGCCATCGACAGTATGGATCTGCCGGGGCTGGTGGGTTCCCTGGCGGGGGACGATACGGCGATCCTGATCATGCGGACCAATGAGTCGGCGGTGGAGTTCTGCGAGGAGATCCGGGAGATGCTGAATTAAGAGAAAGAAACTCTTTTTCTCCACAGGAGGGGGTAGTATCATGCTGTCTGTCCTTCACATCGAAAATATCGCCGTCATTGAATCGGCGGACATTCTGTTTGGTTCCGGCTTCAACGCCCTCACCGGCGAGACGGGGGCGGGCAAGTCCATTGTGGTGGACGCCATGAGCGCCGTTACCGGGGAGAGGACCAGCCGGGAATTGATCCGTACGGGAGCCAGGTCGGCGCTGGTCAGCGGAACCTTTTCTGGGGTGAAGGCTTTGCCCTGGCTGGAGGAAAACGGACTGGAGACCGATGAGAACGGGGAATTGCTCCTTCAGCGGGAGATCATGCCCGACGGCAAAAATGTCTGCCGGGTCAACGGTCGTCCGGTGACGGTGGCCCAGCTGAAGGGATTGGGCAGGCAGCTGCTGAATATCCACGGCCAGCATGACGGACAGCAGCTTTTGGACGAGGGCTGCCATCTGGAATACCTGGATCGCTTTGGGGAGACGGGAGGGCCGTTGGAGGCCTACCGGGCGGCCTATGAGACGTTGACCGGGCTGGACAGGAAAATATCCTCTCTCCGGATGGACGAGAGCGAGAAGGCCCGGAGGGTGGATACCCTCCAGTTCCAGATCAATGAGCTGGAGCGGGCGGACCTTGCGGCGGGGGAGGAGGAGGCCCTGAACGAGCGCCGGGACATCCTCCGCAACGCCGCCGACCTCAGCGGGGCGGTCCAGGGCGCCCACTTCGCCCTCTCGGGGGACGAGGACAGCGCCGGGGCGGTGGCCCTCCTCATGGAGGCCGAGCGGGCTTTGGAGGCGGTGGCGGGGGTCAGCCCTGAGCTGGACGAGCTGCGGGAGCGGCTTACCGACTGCCGCTGTCAGGCCCAGGACGCGGCGGACTCTGCCCGGGACCTGTCCGGCTCCTTCGACTTTGAGCCGGGGGAGCTGGACCAGCTGGAGGGCCGGCTGGACCTTCTCTACCGGCTGAAAAAGAAATACGGCGGCAGCGTGGAGGAGATGCTGGAGTATCTGGAGCGAAGTCGGAAAGAATTGGATGAGATCCAGTTTGCCGACGACGCCCTCCTCCGGCTGGAGCAGGAGCGGGCCAAGGCTCTGAAGGAGGCTATAGCCCTGGCTCAGAGCCTCTCGGAGGAGCGAAAAAAGGCGGGGAAGGCCCTGGAGGAGCGCATCCAGAGCGAGCTTGCCCAGCTGGATATGCCGAAAGTCCGGTTCCGGGTGGAGTTTGGACCGGTGGAAAGTGGGAACGGGCTCAACGCCGACGGCATGGACGCCGTCCGCTTCCTCATGTCCGCCAACGTGGGGGAGGACTTGAAGCCCATCCAGAAGATCGCCTCTGGCGGTGAGCTGGCCCGGATCATGCTGGCCCTTAAAAATGTGCTGGCCGAGAACGACGACGTGGGCACCCTGGTCTTTGACGAGGTGGACACCGGCGTTTCGGGCCGGGCCGCCCAGAAGGTGGCCGAGAAGCTGGCCCAGGTGGCCCGGCACAAGCAGGTGCTCTGCGTGACCCACCTGCCCCAGCTGGCGGCTATGGCTGACGTTCACTTCTCGGTGGAGAAGGGGGAGCGGGAGGGCCGCACCTTCACGGCGGTGGAATCCCTGGACCGGTCCCGGCGTCAGCAGGAGTTGGCCCGGCTCACCTCGGGGGACCGGATCACCGACGCGGCCCTGGACAGCGCGGGAGAACTGCTGGACGGGGCGGAGGCATACAAGAAAAGGCTGTAAAGCGCATACACTGACAGGGAGGAGGGGTCGCCATGACAAATTTGGACGCGCTGGAAAAGGAATTGCGAAAAGCCTGCCCGGATTTGGAGCTGCGGAAAAAGGAGCCCATGAGCAGGCACACCTCCTTCCGGGTGGGCGGCCCTGCCGCTTTGATGGCCCTGCCCAAGGGGGAGGAAGCCAGACAGGTGATGGAAACGGCGTTCCACTGTAATGTGGTCCCTTTCTTTTTGGGGAACGGTTCCAATTTGTTGGTGTCCGATGACGGCTATGACGGTTTTGTGGTAAAACTCACGGGGAATTATAGTCAGGGAGAAGTATTTGCGGGCGAACTGATGGTGGGCGGGGCCATGTCTCTTGCCCGGGCGGCCAACCTGGCTTTGGAGCATAGCCTTACCGGTTTGGAGTGGGCCGCTGGGATCCCCGGGACCATAGGAGGCGCTGTCACCATGAACGCCGGGGCTTACGGCGGAGAAATGTCTCAGGTTCTCCACCAGGTACACGCCCTGGGCTATGATGGCCGCTTGTCTGTGATCCAGAATAAAGAATGTGATTTTTCCTATCGTCACAGCACATTTTTAGACGGGCAGCACCTTATTTTGGAGGCCGTGTTCCTTCTGAAAACCGATGATCCTGACGCCATCAGGGCCCGCATGGAGGAGTTTGCCGCCCAGCGGAAGGCCAAGCAGCCGTTGGAGTATCCCTCGGCGGGGTCTACCTTCAAGCGGCCCGCGCCGCTGCCCGACGGCACCCCTGTCTATGCCGCCGGGCTCATTGACCAGTGTGGGTTGAAGGGGCTGACGGTGGGGGGGGCTCAGGTGTCGGAAAAGCACGCCGGGTTTATTATCAACCAGGGCGGGGCCACCTGCGCGGACATTCTGACCCTGATAAATGAAGTCAAGAAGCGGGTCTATGACCAGACCGGGGTCCTGCTGGAACTGGAAGTCAAAACGCTGGGAGTGTGAGAAAAGTGGAATTTATCGTCATATCCGGCCTGTCCGGGGCGGGAAAGAGCCAGGCGGCCTCCTTTATGGAGGATACGGGCTATTTCATAG
>CATKDV010000165.1:0-60167 GCA_949746985.1 uncultured Eubacteriales bacterium
CTTATCACGGGCGTCGTCGGGCATCCGCTTGAGCTTGGTATTCAGGTCCTCACTGACCAGGTCGTGGAAGGATTTCCCGAAGATATTGGACTCCCAGATCCGGGCGGTGTCCCCTTCGAACTCCTGGAGGAGGTAACTCACCATCTCCTCGGACTGCTTCTCGCTGCCCATGAGGGGGGATACCTCCGTCTCAATGTCCGCCCGGATCATGTGGATGCTGGGTGCGGAGGCCTTCAGGCGGACGCCGTAACGGCCTCCCTGCTTCACGATCTCCGGCTCCTCCAGTTTCAATTCCTCGGGGCTGGGGGCTACGATGCCGTAGCCCGTCTCCCGGACCTGGGCGATGGCCTCGGAGACCTTGTCGTACTCCCGCTTCACCCCCGCCAGGCTGGTGAGAAGGCTCATCAGATCCCCGTCGTCGGCGATGGTGAAGCCCGATTGGGCGGAGATGGTGTCATAGAAAAGACTTCTGGGCAATTCCAGGGTCGCTATAGCGGCACCGGCGCCCAGGTCGATGGCGGTCACCTGGGCACTGCTCACCGTCTCGCAGGCCCCGATGGCGGCCATAGCCCCCTCCACCTCCCGGATGCGGCGCATCTCACAGGCACCCTCCCGGATGGCGGTGTAGAGCCCGCTCTTGATGGGGTGGTCGTAAGGCAGAGCGTCAACCCAGGAGGGCAGGAACAGGTCCAACTCCTTCACAGGGAACTCATAGAGGACCCCCCGGATGATGGCGGTCACATCCTCCTCGCCCAGCTCCAGACAGTTGCAGCGCATACAGGTCACGTCATAGCGGTCCGTGATGTCCGCCTGGATGGCCTTGGCCCGGTCAGAGTCGGGATCGGCGGAGTTGAGCACCACCAGGAAGGGCTTTCCCATCTCCTTGAGTTCGGTGATGACCCGGTTCTCCGCCTCCAAATACTCCTCCCGGGGAATGTCAGTCACGGTGCCGTCGGTGGTGACTACGATACCGATGGTGGAGTGCTCAGCGATGACCTTTCGGGTCCCCACTTCAGCGGCCTCGGTCATGGGGATGGGCTGCTCAAACCAGGGGGTGGTCACCATGCGGGGCATATCGTCCTCGGTCTGCCCTACCGCGCCGGGGACCATATAGCCCACGCAGTCGATGAGCCGAACGGAGAAGGAGGCTCCATCCTCCATATCCACCCGAACGGCCTCCTCGGGGACAAACTTGGGCTCGGCGGTCATCACGGTCCGGCCCGAACCGCTCTGGGGCAGCTCGTCGCGGGCCCGCTCCCGGCGGTAAACATTCTCGATGTTGGGGATCACCAAGGTCTCCATAAATCGCTTGATGAAGGTGGATTTGCCCGTCCGGACGGGGCCCACCACCCCGATATAGATGTCGCCTCCGGTGCGCTGGGCGATATCGTCATAGATCTTATTCTCTTCCATCTTCCTCTCCCCCTTTACCGTCTCCGCGGGATCAGCAAAAGCCGGCCCTCTGCGGCGGCCTCGCCCTCCAGCTCGTTGGCGCTGATAATATCGGCGATGGTGGTGCCGTAGGCCTTGGCCATATCCCATAGCCGCTCCCCCTGTCCCAACATCCGCAGGACAAGGGAGGGCTGCTCCCCGGCGCTTTCCGGGGCTTCCCCGGGGCCGATGGCCGCAAGGGCGGTGATCTGCCGCCGGATCAGGGCACAGTACCGAAAGTCCAGGGCAAACCGGACCTCAAGCCCTCCGGGGGCAGGGGCGGCGTATACATCTCCGACCCCATCACACTGACAGAAGCTTTGACAGCTCTCCGGCAGATCCAGGGCGCAGGGTACCGTCATGGGATGCTGAACGGAGAACAAGCCGCCCTCCTCATCCAGGTAGAGGACCTGGACCTCCACCTGGGCGGTGAGGATGCGCCGCTCTCCCTCCTGGCTTTGGGTCACCTGGGCCACCGCCATCCGGCAATCCACCACTTCACGAGCGG
The DNA here is from genome assembly GCA_949746985.1 of uncultured Eubacteriales bacterium. Classification (GTDB taxonomy): domain Bacteria; phylum Bacillota; class Clostridia; order Oscillospirales; family Oscillospiraceae; genus Vermiculatibacterium. The sequence continues at coordinate 1,940 of CATKDV010000165.1, forward strand.
CTGTAGGCGTCTCCCACACCTCCCGGACGTTCTGGCTGCGAACGCCCCGGTCCAGACGGGTGTCTATGGGACACTCCGCCCGTTCCACCGCCAAGGGCTCTCTGGTGCTGTATGCGTCAGTCAGGACCTGAAGGACCCGGTTCTCCCGGACCACCGCCTGGGCCAACACTTCCAGATTTACCGATACGCTTCTGCCGTCGTCCTCGGTACTGAGCGTACAGTCTGATCCGGTCAGGGCCAGCGTTATATCGCATTCGGCATCCTCCGCCACCCCGGAGATCTCCATGATCTGGGAAAAGGGCAGCTCCGCCCCAGCGGAGTAGACCCCGTCGTCCTGGCCTCGGTAGAGAAGGCTCACATTGGCACTTCCCTTGAAAATCAGCTTATTGCCGATGATCTTGGATTCTCCCCTGTTCAGACTCACCCGGCTTTTGAGGAGTTCCACGGCCGCAGGCTTACTGGCAGAGAGCGTCACATCATCCGAGAATGGGAAGGGCTTTTCCTGGACGCAGGCGGTGAGGTATACCTCCCTGGTCTCGGTAAGCTGTTCCACATTCTGCTGTGCCGCATCCAGCACCTGAGAGCAGATGGTCTCCATCCGCGGCGAAAAAATGGTAACATCCACCGCCGCTTCGGCCCGTACCAAAACCTTTCGAGGATTTATGGTCCGGGTATCCGCCTTGCAGCACCGAGCCGATGCCACCACCACACAGCCGGGACCGATACCAGAGGCGTCCAGCCCACAGGTAAAGGGGATCGTCACATCCAAATGCCGTGTCCCCGCTTCCCCATCGGGGCAGTAGAGAACCGCCGTCTTGATGACGCCGCCCACCTCCGCCCTACCATCCATGGCCTCCCTGCGGGTCAGCAGGACCTTACCGTCGGTCTCCACCACCCGAAGGATGTCGGGGCAGGCGTCGGGTACGATCATTTCCAGGGTCTCCTCCGGCCGAAGGGTCGTGTCCAGCAGGGCATCGAAGCCGTTCATCTGCGTCCTGTCCAGTTCAAATTCCATACGCATTCACTCCTTGTACGGGCATCCTGCCCCGTTCTTCTGTGAATCTATATGTACAAGGTCTGCCCGGTATGTCTCTTATCCCCCCAAGATTTTTTGTGCCCTGCGGTGATCAGCCGCAGGGCACTATGTTTCTCACTTTACTTTGAATATGGTTTTCAGAAAGCCCCGCAGGGCTTTGGGAGACTTTACCACCACGATCTTCACCCCTGCCCACCTCCTTCCAGTAAGCTTTTGATATAGTCCTGCCCTTTGTATCCCAGCGCCACCCCCAGGCCCAGCGTAACTATACTGGCCGGCGCCAAAAGCAGGGCCATGCCGCCAGTACAGGCCGCCGCCAAAGCCAAGTGGCCCTTCATCTCCTCAGACAACAAAAAAGCCGCCTCCTTCCGCTTCTGGATACTCCAGTATACGAAAGGAGACCGCTTTCTGTGAAAAATGAGATCTTTTATTTGGAATGGGACTCGGCTTCACTCTTTCGCCGCCATTCCGGCACTTCCTTCGCCTGCTGATAAAGCCTGACATAGCTGTTATGCCGGCTCTTGGAAAGCGCTCCTTTTGAAAGCGCGTCCAGGACGGCACATCCCTTCTCCTTTACATGGGAGCAGTCCAGAAAGCGGCATTTTCCCAGATATGGCGCAAATTCCCGGAAAGCATATTGCAGCTCCTCCGGTGGGCAGCCGGGACCTTCCTCCTCAAAGGAGGCAAAGCCGGGGGTATCCGCCACCACCGCCCCATTATTGAGGCGGAACAGCTCCACATGGCGCGTGGTGTGCCTGCCCCGGCCCAGCTTTTCACTCACATCGCCTACCCGAAGGTCAAACCCCGGCTCCAACGCATTGAGAATACTGGATTTTCCTACGCCGGAATTCCCTGTAAAGGCGCATACCTTTCCAGCAATGAGATGGGACAGCTCTTCCAGACCTTCCCCGGTTTCCGCACTGATCCGCAGTGTGGGAAAACCGGCGGCGAGATATGTTTCATACAGCTCCTGAGGCTGCTGCAGATCCCATTTGTTGAAACAGATCACGCACTCACACCTCTGACGTTCCGCTGCCGCAACGACCCGATCAATGAGAAAGGGATCGGTCACCGGGATGGCGCCGGAAGCTACCACCACCAACATGTCGATATTGGCTACCGCAGGCCGCCAGAATTGGTTCTTCCGCGGTAGGACCGCATCTACTGTGCCTGTCCCGTCGGACTGGGCAGTGACGTTTACCCGGTCTCCCACCAGTGGGGATACCTTCTCGTGGCGAAATTTGCCCCGGGCCCGGCAGGTCACAATCCGCCCCGCGCAGTCCACATAGTAAAACCCAGAGAGAGCCTTAAAAATGATACCTTCCATCAGGTTCCAAAATCCTCTGTATAGTCCTTCACGGAAACGCCGTCCAGGTAGACTACGATCTGCTGGACGCCGCTGGACTCCACGGTGAAACGGGCCATCCGCAGCCGGGTCTCCACCACCTGGTCATGGACCTGCTCCACGCCGCCCACTGTGACACGAACCGTTACCGTATCCCGGTCATTGGGGAGGTTCACCGTTACATCTCTGCGACTGGTACGGACAGCTGGCGCTGTGGCCACAGGCGTGGGTGTGGGAGATGGCTCAGCGCTCTCATCCGGAGCGGGAGAACCTGAAATCTCCGGGGGATCCACGGTCACCACGCCCGTACTCACCTCCAGATCAATGGAAGTCCCCTCCACCACAACGCTGTTGGGTTGGATACTCTGGGTGCAGACTTTTCCTTCCTCATATTTCTCGCTGGGGACCCGCTTGACTGAGCCGACCCGGAGACCCATCTCTGTCAGGCTTCTGGTCGCCTCCTCCAGAGGCATATCCAGAACGGAGATCATGGTCCGCTCCTGGAGCAGCCGGCCCTGGCTGACCACAAGGGTGACCTCCTGGCCTTCCTCCACCGGCTCATCCTTCGCGGGTTTTTGAGAGATCACATTTCCCTTGGTGATGGTATCGGAATTATCAAACTCGATCTTGGGGGTCAGTCCCATTGATCGTAAGGTGGACTCTGCCACCCGCTGGTCCTGATTATATAGGTCAGGCATCTTGATCCCTTCGCCGCCCACGCTGATCTCGACTGTGATAGTCTGGCCTCCGGCCTTTACCACATCTTCCGCTTTGGGACTCTGGCTGACAATATGACCAGGTTCCACGGTGCTATCCACCACATGACGGCCCTCCACCACAGTGAAGCCGTTATCCACCACCTCCGGCAGGGCCTGGGCCTCCTCCAAGGTATATCCCAGCACACTTGGTACGGTATAGACTTCACCTGGGTCCATCATGCCGCTGAACACGTTGCTCCAAAGGAAAACGCCCACTCCCACCAAACAGAGGACCACAGCTGCAATCACTACCAACATTCCGATACCGCTGCCGCCCTCATCGTAGTCTTCGTCATCCTCCTCCAGTTCAGGCCTGGACTGCTTTTTGACCGGCCGCTCCAGCTTGCTGCCGCCCTTTCCCACCTTGGGCAGCTTTCCGGATCTTCCGTTCCTGGGTTCCTCGTACCGCTCGGTATGTGCGGGGCGGACAGGGACTGTCTGGGGGGTATTGGCTCCAATGGGTTGGGTGGGCTCATCCCCCTCCCCCACCAGTAGATCCTCAGAGGAATAGTCAAAGCTGATGTTGGGATTTTTCCGAAACTCCTCCAAGTCGGCCATCATGGCATCAGCCGAGATATAGCGCTTCTCCACCGAAGAGGCCATAGCCTTCATGGTAATGGCCTCCATGGCCTCCGGGATCGAGCTGTCCAGTTCCCGGGGAGACAAGGGGATTGAATTGATGTGCTGAATGGCCACTGCCACCGGGGAATCCCCCTCGTAGGGCAGCCGACCCGTCAGCATCTCGTAGAGCACCACGCCGGCGGAATAGATGTCACTGCGGGCATCTACCCTACTTCCCCTCGCCTGCTCTGGGGAGATATAGTGGACCGACCCCAACGCCTCCTGGGTCATAGTATTCTGGGCGGAGGACATGAGCCGGGCAATTCCGAAATCAGCCACCTTTACGCTGCCATCCCGAAGGATCATAATGTTATGAGGCTTGATGTCCCGGTGAATAATCCCTCGGCTGTGGGCATGAGAGAGCCCTTTCATGATCTGGGTACTGAAATGAAGGGCCTCCTTCCAGCTCAGTTTGCCCCCTCGCTTCTGCATATACTGTTTGAGGGTAATTCCCTCAATAAGCTCCATGACAATATAATCCGGCTCCGCCTCATCTTCGGACCGGGATACGTCGTAAATAGCCACGATATTGGGATGGGAAAGCATGGCGACGGCCTGGGATTCCTCCCGAAACCGGCGGCGAAACTCCTCGTCATGAGCCAGATCCTCTTTTAATATCTTAATGGCCACAAACCGGTTGAGCCAGTGACATTTGGCCTTATAGACCACAGCCATGCCGCCAGAACCGATGCGCTCCAATATTTCATATCGTTTCCCGAGGAATTTCCCTATGTATTGATCCATAGTTCCTTCCCTCCCTTACATCTGTTGGATAAGGACAACCGTTACATTGTCCGGGGCCCCGCGTGACAGGGCGATGTCCAGCATTCGCTGGCAGCAGCTCTCCGGTGTCCCGCCGTACAGCACCTCATACAAAAGCTCCTGATCGGTCAGCAGATTCGAAAGGCCGTCACTGCATAACAGCAGGAATTCCCCCGATTTCAGCTCCACCTCATAAAGATCCGTCCGAGCCTCCGGTTCAGCGCCCAAAGCCCGGGTGATCAGGTTCTTTTGCGGGTGGCTGCGGGCCTCCTCCGGGGTCAGCTCTCCCCGTTGGACCAGGTCCTCCACCACCGAGTGATCTCTCGTTATCTTGACCACGCCTTCCTCACCCAGCAAATAGGCCCGGCTGTCCCCGATGTTCAGAATATAGGCCTTCTGCCCTGAGTGAATGACAGCCACCATCGTGGTCCCCATCCCCCGGCATTCCGGATCCTGCTCCGCCCGGTAACATACCGCCTCATTGGCCAGGGCCGCCGCCTGAGACAGGTGCCCGCCCGGATCCTGAAGCAAAGCCTCCCACGACAGTTCTTCCAAATAGGCCGAGGCCGTTTCCACCGCCAAAGAGCTTGCCACATTCCCGGCCCGAGCTCCGCCCATGCCGTCGCAGACCATAGCGGCCACCAGGCCATCCCCGGCGGACTTTAAGTAATAAGAATCCTGGTTTTGGGACCGTACCACGCCTTTATCCGTGATCCCCCACGCATAGTTCATGGCTTCTCATCCTCCAACTGCTTGCGCCGTAATTGTCCACAGGATGCGTCGATATCCCCGCCCAGCTTCCGCCGGACAGTGGCTGTCACACCTTGCCGCTCCAACCGCTCCTGAAATTCCCGAACCCGTTTACTGGGTTTGAATGGGCTCTCCGTCACCTCATTAAGCGGGATCAGATTCACATGACCGGGAGTTCCCTTTAAGTGGCTGACAAGAAGATCAGCCTGCCAATCAGAATCGTTCACGCCGTCGATCATAGCGTACTCATAGGAGATCCTTCGTCCCGTGGTTTCAAAATATTGCCGGCAGGACTCGAAAAGCCGGGCCACCCCTACGCTCTTGTTTACCGGCATGATCTTGGATCTGGTCTCATCATCCGGGGCGTGAAGGGAGACCGACAATGTCAATTGTAACTGATATTGGGCCAGTTTGTCAATTTTCTCCACCAGGCCGCAGGTTGACAGAGAGATATGCCGCATACCGATATTCATCCCTTCGGGGCTGTTCACCAGCTCCAAAAACCGAAGGACCGTATCAAAATTATCCAGCGGCTCCCCGATCCCCATCAAAACGATATTGGAAATTTCTTCTCCCGAATCCAGTTGGGTAAACAATACCTGATCCAACATTTCTGAGGGAGTCAGATCTCTTATCTTGCCGCCGATGGTCGACGCACAAAAGGCGCACCCCATCCGGCAGCCCACTTGAGATGAGATACAGACAGTATTCCCATGATGGTAGCGCATCAAAACCGTCTCCACACAGTTTCCATCCCGCAGCCGCCAAAGATATTTGGCCGTCCCATCCTGCCGGGAGATCTGTTTGCGCTCCACACCCGGAGCCGTAATAAAGCACCTGTCAGACAATTTCTCCCGCAGCGGCTTTGAAAGATTTGTCATCTCCTCAAAGGAGACCGCTCCCCGGTGGAGCCACTGATAGACCTGCTTGCCCCGGAAAGCGGGCTCTCCCAATTCCCTCATAAAAGCGGTCATCTCCGCCAAATTCATGGATTTCAGATCCTGCAAACAGGCCGCCCCCCTTCCTCAGATATATTTCTCATACCCGCATCGCTCCACGACCTTTTTCCCCAAGAGGGTAACGGCACCTACCGGACAGGCGCTGATACAGCGGTAACACATGGTACAGCGGCCTTTCGCCGCGGCCTTTTTCCCATTCAGCGACAGATTTTGCATCGGGCACAGGGAAATACATGTTCCACAGCCCATACAGGCATCGCTGATCTTCAGGTCCCCGGAGTAATCCTTCATCCTGCTTCGAAACCAAAAGCGTTGGCAGAGAAAACCCGCCGCTCTGTTATAAAAATGAAGCCCCTCTCTGGGATACCTCCCACCCTTGATCCTTGCCGCCCACCGCTCGATCTTTCTGTCTGCCGCCGCTATGATCGCCCTGTTTTTCTCCAAGGACCGCTTCAGCAGCTTTACATCGCAGATGGAGTCCGGCATTTTGAGGTGCAGGCCGCCTACCACCTCCGCGCCATACCTCTTCAACAGCCGGGCGGCACATCCCGCTCCGTCTCCACTAAAAAGGCCCATGGTGGCAAGGCATATTACTTGCTTTCCCTTCCAGAGGGTCGAATGGGCGGTAATGAAATCCCGGACCATGACCGGCACATTTGAAAACTGTACCGGGTAGGCCAAAACGATACACTTCTGCCGAGACAACAGCTTTCCTGCATCCTCGCACTCCATCGGGAGCACCTGTCCCCCAGTATCCAGCAAACAAACAAGCCTCTCCACACAGTGCTTCGTATTTCCGGTCCCACTCAGATAGATTCCCACCATACCTGCTTTCCCTGCCTTTATCCCTTCTTGCGGAGCTTGGCGATAAAAAATCCATCTGTGCCGTGGCGGTGGGGCCAGAGAGTCACCATGCCCTCCGTCTGTCCTATGGGCCCCGGCAGAGAGAAGGCCTCCAATGTAAAGTTGTTTTCCTTTCTATCGAACCAAGTCACCACATCCTCATTCTCCCGGGGCAGCAGTGTGCACGTGGCATAGAGCAGCACACCGCCGGGACGGACGTAGCGGGAAGCGTTGGAGAGGATATCCCTCTGCACAGAGGGCAAGCCCTCCAGGGGCTTGGGGTCCTTATACCGGATATCCGGCTTCTTCCGGATGATGCCAAGACCGGAGCAGGGCACATCGGTGATAACGATGTCAAAACGGTTTTCCAGCGCCGGGTCAAATTCTCTGCCGTCCATGACGGCTGTGGTAATGCAGTTTAACCCCAGTCGTTTGGCCCCCGTCTCTATCAGCCGTTGCTTGTGGGGATGCAGGTCGCAGGAGAATATTTCCTCCCGATCCCGCATTTGAATGGCGGCGGCGAAGGACTTCCCGCCGGGGGCGGCGCAGGCGTCCAACACCCTCATCCCCGGCGCTGCCCCTGAGGCCAACACCGCCAGGCGGGCGGCTGCATCCTGGACATAGAAGCGCCCCTCCCGAAAGGCGGGCAGTTCTTCCAGGTTTCCTGTTCCCTCCAACTCCAGGCAATCAGCCAGCCAGGGGTGGGAATGCACCGTGACCCCCGCTTCCGTCAATTCCTTCAACAGGGCCGGAGCAGAAGTTTTCAGCGTATTCACCTGTGCCTGGACCGGTGGCTGGGAATTATTTGCCGCCAACAGAGTTTCTACCTCATCTGCCGGAAGTATATTGAAAAACTCCTTTACAAGCCAATCGGGATGGCTGTACCGGACCGACAGTTCCTCCGGCTGAGGCAACCCTTCCATCCTGGCTCTGTCAAAGGCTCGTAAAACAGCGTTCACCAGGGCGGATACTCGGGGATTGTGGGAAAATCTCTTCGCCAGACCCACCGATTCGTTCACTGCGGCATGGACCGGCACCCGGTCCATAAAAAGCATCTGATAGACCCCCAGGCGAAGGCAGTCCAACACGGCAGGCTCCATCTTTTCCAATGGTACAGAGGACAGCCGCCCAATGTGCCAATCCAGCAGCATCCGGTTTTGAAGTATTCCGAAGGCCAGCCGGGTACAGAGCGCCGCATCCCGACCGGAAAGCTTTTCTTTGCCAATGGCATTACGGAGATACCCATCGGACCAGGCCCCCTGTCTCTCTCCTGCCAACAGGCACCTCAAAGCAACCTCTCTGGCTGAAGCGCCCATTAAAGAGGCCTCCCCACATCCACCGGATGGCCCCGAAGGTAATCCGCCGAACCCATCCGCTTGCCTCCGTCGGGTTGGAGCTCCCTGATCCGCAAGGCCCCCTCTCCGCACGCCACCAGGAGGCCATTCTTCCCAGCCTCCAGCACAGTCCCAGGGGCTCCTCCCCCCTCTTCCACACAGGTGGAAAGCACCTTACATCGCACACCATTTACCTGCGTGACAGCGGCCGGCCAGGGAAACAGGCCCCGGACCTGGTCGTGAAGAGCCTGGGCCGGTTTGAGAAAGTCCATGGGGGACAGATCCTTTGACAGCATGGGCGCCAGTGTTACCACTCCCTCATCCTGGGGGGTGCGACCGGCGGTCCCCGACTCTAAGGCCGAAACGGTCTCCGTCAAAAGCTTTCCTCCCATCTCCGCCAGACGAGCGGTGAGGACCGGGGCTGACTCATCAGGTCCGATCCGGGTAGTGGCCTGGGCTATGATATCCCCCGCATCCAAAGCCGCCGCCATATGCATAATGGTGACTCCCGTCTCCTTGTCTCCGTTCAAAATGGCCCAATTGATAGGCGCCGCTCCCCGGTACTTAGGAAGCAGAGAGGAGTGGACGTTGATACAGCCCATTGGCGGACAGTCCAGGATCTCCTGGGGCAGAAGACGTCCATAAGCCGCCACTACGATAAGCTGGGGAGCCAGCTCCCGGATGAGCCCCAGAGCTGTTCCGTCCCGTAGTTTTACCGGCTGAAATACGGGAATACCATGCGCCAATGCGCACTCCTTCACCGGGGGCGCTTGAAGCTTGTTCTGATGCCGCCCCACCGGCTTGTCCGGCTGGCAGAACACGCCGCAAATAGCATGTCCTGCAACAATAAGAGCCTCCAGAGAGGGAACGGCAAACTCCGGAGTACCCATGAACAGGATCCTCACGACCGTTTTCCCTTCCTCTCCTCTTCCTCCATGATGCGCTCTACTTCCTCGCTGGTATAGATGTGATCCACATGTTCTGTAAAGACATGGCCATCTAAATGCTCGATCTCATGGCAGAAACACCGGGCCACAATGCCCTCTCCTCCTGTCTCAAACCAGTTTCCTTTCCGGTCTTGGGCTTTCACTCTGACCGTCTCAGGACGCTTAACATAGCCCCAGAGCCCCGGAACAGAGAGACACCCCTCCAGTCCATCCTGCTCCCCCTCCTGAAATATGAGCTCGGGATTCACCAGCTCCAACAGCTCCTCATCCTTCCCGTAGAGCACCACTACGCGCCGAAGGATCCCGACTTGGGGGGCGGCCAGTCCGGCGCCATTGGCGCTTATCAGGGTCTCCCGCATATCGTCGATCAAATCGCTGAGTTTATCGTCAAACCGAGTGATGGAGTGACACTTTTTATGAAGCGCTGGATCCTGGTCGGTCAATATCTCTCGAATCGCCATAATCATTTCTCCTTATCCGTTCATAGGGTCTACATCGGCATTGATGGAAACTCCCCGGTTTTTTTTATCCATCTGGGCACAGCGCACCAAATGAGCCACCAGTTCCCGGACCTTTCTGGTATTCTGGGCTGTCAATGTCAAGCGGTACCGGTAACGGTTATTCACCTTTGCCACAGCGGCAGGCACCGGGCCCAACACCTGACAGGAAAGGTCCTGGTAGGCCGGCCCACTCAGCCACTGACACAGAGTATCCCGAAGAAAAGCGCTGACCCGCAGGGCTTGTCCTTCTTCCGGACCCGAAATGTGGATCACAAAGAAGGTCGTAAAAGGCGGACAGCCACGCAGCCGGCGCAAACCGATCTCTTCCGCGTAAAAATGATCGTAGTCCTGTCTGGCAGCTGCCAGGATCACATCGTTTTCCGGGGTGTATGTCTGGATGATCGCTCTTCCCTCTTTGCTGCCTCGCCCAGCTCGGCCAACCACTTGAGTGATCAGAGAGAAGGTCCGCTCTCCCGCCCGGTAATCATCCAGATACAGCCCCTGATCGGCTGAGATCACGCCTACCAAAGTCACATTTTCAAAATCAAGACCTTTTGCTACCATCTGAGTCCCCACCAAAATGGGGATCTTTTTCTCCCGGAATCGGGCGAGCATTTTTTCGTGGGAGCGGCTGGCAGTCGTGGTATCCGCATCCATCCGCATGACCTCCACCCCGGGGAACCTTTGGTGAAGCTCCTCCTCCACCCGTTGGGTCCCCACTCCTACATACTCCAAGGCCCCGCCGCAGTCCGGACAGGAATTGGGCAACGGCTCTGAATGTCCACAGTAATGGCACATAAGCCGCCGATTGGCGGAATGATAGGTCAGATAAGCCGAACAGCGGGGACAGGAGGGGACCTGTCCGCAGGAGACGCAGGTCACCATAGGACTGGCCCCCCGGCGGTTGAGAAACAGAATGCTCTGCTCGCCCCGCTCCAAATTTTCCTCCAGGGCCTGAACCAGAGGGTAACTGAGCGACGTGGGATTTCCCGCCCGAAGCTCTTCCTTCAAATCCGCCAGAAACACCTTGGGCAATACCTTAGCATTATACCGGTGGGGCAGAGTAAACAGGTGATAATCTCCCTGTTTCGCGTGATACATGGTCTCCACCGAGGGTGTGGCTGACCCGAGCACCAGTAACGCTCCGTTCTGGCTGGCCCGGTATTTTGCTACATCCCGGGCATGATAGCGGGGTATGTTTTCCGACTTATAACTTCCCTCCTGCTCCTCATCCAAAATAATGAGTCCCAGATTTTTGAGCGGAGCAAATATAGCGGATCGGGTCCCGATGACCACCCGGGCTTTCCCAGCCCTGGCCCGCTTCCATTCATCATACCGCTCCCCCGCAGGAAGAGAACTGTGGAGCACGGCCACTTCCTCTCCAAAATAGGAAGTGAAAACGGCCATAAGCTGAGGGGTAAGCGCGATCTCAGGAACCAGTGTGAGTGCCGTACGACCTCGTTTCAAGGTTTCCTGGATCAGGCGGAGATATATCTGAGTTTTGCCGCTGCCCGTAACTCCGTAGAGCAAAGCTGCGGCAGCTCTCCCTCTCTCCGCCAGGGCATCCAGCCCTTCAAACGCCGTCTGCTGCTCTGTGTTCAAGCAGATGGGGGCAGCTTCCTTGACTGTGCTCACTGTCTCCCGGCGGTATGCTTCCCGCTCTTCGATCGTCACAAGTCCGGCCTTCTCCAGTGATTTTAAGGTAGAGTTAGTGGCTCCGGTAAAATAGCAGATCTCCTTCGCCGAACCTTCTCCCATACCAGCCAGTAATTCAACCACCGAATAGCGCAAAGGTCCTGTTTTTCGTTTTGGCGCAAGTTGGGACAACGCTTCCTCTCCGGGGACTGCCAGCGCGACCCACTTTTCAGTCCGATCCCCCACCCCACGGAGCGCACTGGTACTCAGGGTCAAGATCCCCTTCTCTCTCAATGAGCGAAGGGCGGGGGTTGGATCTTTAGCCCCAAAAGCCTCCCGGATATGGACTGTCTCCAGCCCATGTAGATGGGAGGCTACCAATTCCACTATCCTCCGCTCTGTCTTCGAGCGTCCTGCCGCTTCCAGAGCTGCATCCTTTTCCACTCCTTCAGCCAGCTTATAGCAATCCTGAAGCGAGTAGTATAACCCCGCAGGCAGCATGGCTCTGGCGGCGTCGTATACGGTACAGAACCACCGCTCCCGGATCCAAAGTGCCAGACGGAGCCCTTCCGCATCCAGGACCGGCTGCTGGTCCAGACGGGTGAGAATGCTTTTCAGCGGCTTTTCTGTCTGCTCTTTCTCCTCCACCGACAGCACCAATCCCTCCACCCGGCGATTTCCCGCGCCAAAAGGGACAATGACCCGAACGCCGGCAGGCAGAGGATACATCTCCTCAGGGATCTGGTAATCATAGGGCCGGTCAATGGCATAGGTCGCCGCTGACAGAACGATCTTGGCGATCCGTATTGACATTCCAGCCCCTCCCTTCCCCGAAAAACAAGCGCCTGGGCCGCGCCCCGGCGCTTATCTTCTTAGTCCTTCCCGGTCTCAGCCTCTCCCGCCGCTACCTTCTGCAGAGCCAGGGTAACAGGCTTTTCCATCAGGGGATATCCTTCGTCCTCCGCCTGACTGGCGATCTGGCGGGCCTCATGGGCCACCACGTTCACCAATTGATAGCGGCTCGGAACCTGCTTTAAAAGATTTTTCATCGGAGGGTCCAGCATCATAGGTCATCAAACTCCTTCCATTAATTCCTTTCGATATTTGGTTCGGCACCCCTCTGCCGTCAAGATCGCCATGATCTCTCCGGCAGCCTGGGGGACCTTATCATTCACAACTAAATAATCATAGTTGGGAATTTCTTTCCACTCTTCCCGGGCCTTTTGCAGTCTCCCCTGAATGACCTCTTCGTCGTCAGTGTGGCGGCCATGGAGGCGTCGGGACAATTCCTCAAAGGATGGGGGCATTATAAAAATCAGCACTGCATCAGGACATTTTTCCCGGACCTTAGCCGCCCCTTGGACCTCAATGTCTAACAGCACATCGGTACCCTCATCCAGCTTCTCCCGGATCAGCTTCAGAGACGTCCCATAATAATTATCTACATATTGAGCGTGTTCCAAAAACTCGTCCCGAGCGATCATTTCCTCAAAGATCTCTTTCGAAACAAAATAATAGTTCACGCCATCCGCCTCGCCTACCCGTGGTTTCCGGGTCGTGAAAGAGACTGAAAAATACATGTCTGGGCGTTCACTCAAAAGCTCAGCGATCACCGTACTCTTTCCAACCCCCGAGGGGCCGGAAAGTACAATGAGCTGTCCCCGCTGTTTCTTCGGCGTCATGTGAGTTCCTCCTCGCTGGTCTCTATCTCTTTTCCGGCCATCCGAGCCGACACCGTCTCCGGCTGAAGTGCAGAGAGGACGATATGTCCGCTGTCCATAATGAGCACTGCCCGCGTCCGGCGCCCATAAGTGGCATCGATCAGACATCCGGATTCCCGGGCCTCTTGGATCATCCGTTTTACAGGGGCTGAATCAGGGCCGATCACAGAAATAAGCCGCTGCGGAGAAACCATGTTGCCAAACCCAATGTTCACCAACTTCATCCCGGTTCCTCCTCTTCTGCTATTCGATATTCTGGACCTGCTCCCGGATCTTCTCGATCTCCCCCTTAATGTCCACCACCAGACGGGAGGTCTCAATATCACTGCACTTAGAGCCAATGGTATTGGCTTCCCGGTTAAACTCCTGAATCAAAAAATCCAGTTTTCTCCCAATGGCCCCTCCCTGCTCCAGCATTTCGTGAAGCTGAGACAGGTGGGAACGCAAACGCACCGTCTCCTCGTCAACCGCCACCTTGTCAGCGTATATGGCTGCCTCCGTTAGGATGCGGCTCTCGTCGATCTGTGTGCTGCCCAAAACCTCCTGCAGCTTGGAGATCAGCTTAGCCCTGTAGTCTGCTACATTCCCCGGGGCCCGCTCCTCCACCTTGCTAAGAAGGAAGGAGATCGTCTCTGCCCGGGCGCATATATCCTCCTCCAGTTTCTGTCCCTCAGTCTGACGCATGGCAGTATGATTTCCAAGAGCCTCCTCCGTCACAGCGCAGAGGTCGGCCGCAATACTTTCCAAGTCCTCCTCTGATTTTGTGACGGTGAGCACATCAGGAAGACGGGCCAGGTCGGTAACGGTATAATCCGGCATAACAGCTTCCCCAGCCAATTTCTTCAATTGTTCCAACGCGAGTACATAGCTTTTTGCTAACAGGGTATTGACTGTGATCACGGATTCTTCCGCTCCGGCGGACTCTACCGTAATGAATACATCCACCTTACCCCGGCCCACATTTTTCTGTACCAAGGTCTTGATCGCATCCTCCGCAAAGATATAGGCTCGGGGCATCTTCACCGTACAGTCCAGATAGCGGTTGTTGACGCTGCGAAGCTCCACAGTGATATTCCGCCCGTTTCGGGACTGCTTCGCCCTTCCGTAGCCGGTCATACTTTTGATCACTGACAACGCTTCCTTTCCAGCTTTAATGTAGCGATACTTCTGAAACCATATCCCTCAGCAGCAAGGTCCTCCCCAGGGAGTCAAACAGCTGATACACAAATAGGTCGTGCAAGGGTCATCACAGGCCCCGCCTCCATATCCGGCAGGACGATACCGGGTCCCGCCCTGCTGCATCATGGACATGGCCTGCCGGTACTCAGGATTCCCAGGCTCCATAGTGCAGGCAGTCCGAAAATGCTGGCTGGCCTCATCCAGCCACCCCTTGCGGTAGGCTAAGTAGCCGTATAAAAAATGCCACTCTGCAGACTGTTGGGGGGCAGCGCGCAGCAGCTGCTCTGCCCGGCTAAGATCCCCCATATTGATGCACTGGCGTATCTGGGCAAACACACTATCCCCGGAGGACTGCTGCTGATAGGCATATTGTCCTTGATATTGCTGGCCCTGGGCACTGCCATAAGCCTGTCCCCCTGAGCGGGAACGGGTAATGGCATCATAAGCCTCATTGACCTCTTTCATTTTCTCCTCAGCCAGATCTGCCAAAGGATTGTTCTGATAATTGTCCGGATGATACTTCCGAGCCAACTCCCGGTAGGCTCTCTTTATTTCCTCGTCACTGGCAGAGGGGTCTACTCCCAACACATTATAAGGATCGTTCATCCCTTGTTTCTCCTACGTTTCTTTTGATATTCCCGCCATTTTCCAGAAAAGACCAACTCTTCCACTGTCGGCAGGCCACTATATATAATGTTTTCCAACACAGGACTCCAAATGGTAACTGGCAACAATTGAAAGGCCGCTCCCACCAACGCCAATGAGTGATCCATATTGTGGCGGAGATAATCCCGGTCCTCCTGACTCCATTCCGGAAACCTGGCGGCCACCGGATTGTAATTACCCGTCTTTTTGTCCTCAGTCAAATCATCTACTGCGTCGATCAGATAGATCCACCGTCCCAGATGATACAGAAGCTGCTGCCGGGACCGGTCCAGCCCCATCTCCCCAACGGTGGGCGCCGCCGCCTGCAAAATCCGAGCAAAGCAGTCCGCCGTTTGGTCAATAGAGGGGCTTTTGTGTCTCTCCAACTCCCGCAGTTCTGCCAAAAGTCGGGCAGTCTGGACATCAAATTCCAGACATCCGCCCCTTGCTTGGTGATAACCAGGCCTTAAGAACAGGCCTAAAAACCGGGCCGATAAACGGGTAAGGAACCCACCATCCGCCACCGCATCCCGCAGTTTCCACCAGGTCAGGACTACGCTCTCCCCCGCAGCGGTCTCCATCCAGCCCCCGCCTTTGCAGGCCGTCTTTCCTCTCACCGGATGAAGCGGACATTTCACACACTCTGTCGGTCTAACCGTCTCTTCAGAATCCAACAGCATAGCAAGAAACACAAAATCATAGTTGAGAAACAGGCGGGATATCGCCCCATACCGCTTTTTCATGGTGAGACAAAGCCCACAGTAGGCGGCTTCGTACCTCTCCCGGTCAGCCTGAGGGAGCATATCCTCCCTGGCTCGCACATAGCCAAACATCCGTCCGGCCCCGCTACTGGCGAACAACGGACACTACAATATTGTAATCGCCCACTACCCCAACGTCATTGCGCCCATTCAAATAGACCTTCACCGGAATGGTTTGGGTCCCCGTAGCCGTCACTGTATTTGCCAGATCCGCCACGATAAGAAGTTGAGACGCCGCCACCGCATTCACCGCATCTGCCGCCCCCCGGATCTGGATCTGCCGGGTCTGGGTTACCGCGCTGGCAGTATAACCCTCAGGGCAGTGGATCAGCTCAATATTATTCACTTCCAGAGTCGCAGTGGTAAGCCCTTCCATTGTAAGGGCTACCGTCGCCTCAGCGACTCCGCTTACGTTCGTGAGCTCAGAGGAGAGCGTTATGGGGAAGGTCAACATATCGCTGCCCATTACCTTGGCAAGGTCTATATCCCCCAGAGAGATCTCCTTCAAGGGCTCCAGATCCGCAGGAGCACCGGAAACCACGATGCTTTCCGGCTCTATATCTACCTTCACATTTTTATCGGTAGCGCCGCCGCCAGGAATAATATTGACGGTCAGCGGCACCTCCTTCAACTGGAAAACGGGCAGCGTGGTCCGTATCAGGGTGTCGCTTGTCTCCAACCCTGCCGGATCCATCACATCCCCTGTAAAGGTGACAAAGACATAGGGCAAATCTCCGTTATATGTCTCAGACATATCCTCCTGGTCTAATGTTACCAGAGCATAGTCAATTTGATTTACCAGCGCTTCCTCTCCGCGGACCTCCAAAGTCTCAGGAGTAAAACTGAATTCTCCGACCTGATACCCCTCTGCCACGCTTCCTGTGGAGGTACCCCGAATCGGGATCGTACGGGTAGCCTGACGGACCACAGTGAAGGACACTGTCTGGGGATATCGGTCCATAATAGCTACAGAATTGAAGGAAACACCAGGGGGGGGACTGTAGGAAACCTGATACTCACTGGAATATTGTCCCGGCTGTGTGATAGAGGATACATCTATGGTGACGGAGACCGTGTCTGCGGACAAGGCCAGAAGCGCATCCCGCTTGCCGGTGACGTTAAGGGTAACCGTCTGCTCCAGCCCGCTGGTGATCATCAACTCCCGGCTTTCCAGCACATTGGTCCCTGCAAAGGTAACTGGCAAATTCCGCACCGGCCCCGAACTATCCGGGTTCAGCGCCCCCACCACATAGGTCCACAGGCCAATGGCCACCAAGACGGAGACGACCATATAAAGACCTTTATTTTTTTGTCTCTCCATCCGGTGACCCCTCCTTTTTTCCCTGGAACAGAGTGGACAACTTGTTAAAAATGGAGGTGTCCTCCTCCTTTTTATCGGGTATCAGTTCATTACGGAGAAGCCGTTCCAAAGTCTCAGGGGCCAAATGCCGCTTTAGCATCCCCCCCACCGCCACAGAGATAGAACCCGTCTCCTCCGAGACAATAGCTACCACTGCATCGGTCTGTTCACTGGCGCCGATACCGGCCCGGTGGCGCATCCCTAACTCCTTGGAGAGATTTACATTTCCCGACATTGGAAGCATACATCCGGCTCCTACGATCCGCCCGTCCCGAACTATGACGGCGCCATCGTGGAGAGGCGCCTTATTCCAGAATATATTTTTCAGAAGCTCACTGTTGACCACGGTATCCAGCCGAGTCCCCGTGCGGATGGCGTCGTCCAGCATATTGTTCCGCTCAAAGACCATCAAGGCTCCCGTCTTACTCTTGGAAAGCTCAGCGTAAGCCTCCACCGTCTGCGAAATCGCTCCATCCAGTTCATCGGAGACCATGGGCCGCCCCCCGGAAAAGACCTTTCCGATCCGGCTGCTGCCAACTTGCTCCAATAGCTTCCTAAGCTCGGGCTGAAACAGGATGACCAGGGCCAGTACGCCCACCTCCACAGCCCGGTTCAAAAGCCAATTGACAGTATACAGATGGCACACTCCGGAAACAGCCAGCGCCAGCAGTACAAAAATGATACCCTTTGCAACTTTTCCCGAATTGGTGGAGCGGATCAGTTCAATAAACTTATAAATGAGGAAGGCCATAATGGCAATATCGATAATATCCGTGATGGCGATCATCCCAAAATTGGAAAACACACGCCCTGCCGCCGCGATCACTTGCTCCATCCTGACTCCTCCCTCCTGGCTGCACCCGATTTTCCCGCAGAGGGCATTCCCCCGCAATTATGATTATTATACTTGATTTTCCTTCTGTGCGCAAGGGAGTTAATCGTTAATTTTTCCTGAATTTCTGCCCTTTTCCATCTCCCGGCCTGTCCTTTTTTGCAAAAAAGAAAAGGGGCCTTTATCAGGTCCCCTTCTCCGTCCTATACCGTCAGCCTGGAGACCTCCCGAATCAGGCTTCGCACCTCGGCCGGGGTATTAAAATCGGAAAAACTTACACGTACCGTCCCTCTCTCCTTCGTACCTGCGCTCTCATGGGCATAGGGGGCACAATGAAGGCCGGCCCGGACGGCTATATTTATCCGTCCTAACCGCTCCCCTACCTCCTCACAGTCAAGTTTATCAAGCTGAAAAGAGAGGACCCCCGCTTGAGCTGTCCAGTCCCGTGCCGCATATACGGTGATCCCGGCGATCCCCAAAAGCCCTTGTCTGGCCTGCCGGGTCAGCTCTTGCTCCCGCCGAAGGATGGCCCCTTCTCCCCGGTTCTTTACAAAGCGGATCCCCTCTAAAAGTCCTGCGATACCAGGAACATTGTGAGTCCCAGCCTCCAGGCGATCCGGGAGAAAGTCCGGCATCTCCTGTCGGGCCGACAGGCTTCCTGTCCCCCCCTCCAAAAGCGGAGTCGTATTCCAGCCTTCTCCGCAAAGAAGAAGTCCGGTCCCTTGAGGTCCATAAAGCCCCTTATGCCCCGGCATTCCAATAAAGGCACAGCCCAACTCATCCATATGAACGGGTAGCGCTCCCGCCGATTGGGATGCGTCCAAAATAAATGGGATGCCCCGGTCCCGACATAAGCGGGCAATATCCTCTATGGGCAGAATAAAGCCGAACACATTGGAAACATGGGTGCAAATTACACAGGATACCTCTTCTGTGATCTGTTCAGCAAAAGCTGTCAGCATTGCCTCCTGGTCAAAGAGGGGAGAACGAGCTACCTTGATATGACAGCCCAATCCCGCCAACGGCCGTGTCACGGCATTGTGCTCGTATCCGGAGACCACAACCGTATCCCCCGGCTTTACCACCGATTTGATAGCCAGATTCAGGGCATGGGTAGCATTGAGAGTGAATATCACATTCTCCGGATCCTTGATATGGAACAATTCTGCGGCGGCTTGCCGGCAGCTGAATGCAGTCTCCGCCGCCAGCATGGCAGGACGGTGACCACCCCGGCCGGGAGAGGCCATTTGCTCCATGGCAGAAAACACTGCCCGCCGAACGGAATATGGCTTCTGCAGCGTGGTGGCGGCGCTGTCCAGATAAATCATCAGAGCAGCACCTCCTTATAGCTTCCGTCACTGGCCATAATGAATACCCGCTTAGGGCCAAGACCAGCCCGGGCCAAAACCATCAGGGCATTTGCCAGATTCCGTTCCGAAACTTTCACCGAGTGACTGCACCCCTCGCTATCTATCACCTTTGGCGAACGAAGGATATGGGCGGTGATCCCGGCCCGTTCCAGTGCCATCTGGGTCCGCTGGGCGTAGGTCAGGGAGCGACAGACGATCAGATAGTAAACCATAACGAACGACCATTCCTTTCTATGGGTATGAGAGAAATGGCCTTCCACGAGAAAGGCAAAAACGCTCCTCTCACCGCATGATATGCGGGATAGGAGCGTTTGGGAACCGGAGGTCAACGCCAAGCTTACTCTTTGATGGCTATGATCCAAATGATCAAGACCTTTTTCCCTTTCACGGATATCTGGTAGCATCCCTTTTCACCACGTTTATTTAATCCCCGCCTTCCCTCACCAGGCACACCGCCTGGGCGGCGATCCCCTCACCCCTGCCGGTGAATCCCAAACGCTCCTCAGTGGTAGCCTTCACGCTGACCCGGTCCAGGTCCACCCTCAGCCTCAAGGCAAGATTTTGCCGCATCTCCGAGATATAAGGGGCCAGTTTAGGGGCCTGAGCCACCACGGTCATATCCACATTGCCCACGGAAAAGCCCTTCCCCTGCAACAGATCCACAACCCTGTCCAGCAGCTTCAAGCTGTCCGCCCCAGCGTAGGCGGGGTCATTGTCGGGGAACAGATGCCCAATGTCCCCCAAGGCGCAGGCTCCCAGCAGGGCGTCCATGAGGGCGTGGGTCAGTACATCGGCATCCGAATGGCCCAAAAGTCCCTTCTCACAGGGGATCTCCACCCCGCCCAAAATAAGCTTCCGCCCCTCCACCAACCTATGTACATCGTAGCCCTGCCCAATCCTCACAGGACGCCCCACCTTTCCAAAATGGCTTCCGCCACCGCCAGATCCTCCGGGGTCGTGAGTTTAATATTGTCATAAGACCCCTCGGTAAGACAAACCGGCATACCGATCCGCTCCACAGCTGAACAGTCATCGGTAAGTTCTATCCCATCTGTCAGAGCTTTCTCCAATGCCCCTAAAATAAGACCATGCTCAAAAACCTGAGGAGTCTGGACCGCATAGAGTTCCGAACGGTCCAAAGCTCCCGTCACAATCCCGCCCACCGCTCGCTTGATGGTATCCTTCACCGGCACGGCTGGGGCGGCCGCCCCTCGCTCCGCCGCTTTCTCTATGGCAGCGTTGATAATCTCCTCCGTTACCAAAGGACGATCTCCATCATGAACCGCAATCAGCTCAGAGGCAGGGTCTGCCTCGCGAATTCCCGCCAGTACTGAGGCAGAACGGGACTCTCCCCCCACCACGATCTTCCGCACTTTTGTAAGCGCAGCTTCCTTGCAGAGCTGTCCCAGAGGGACCAGCATTTCCTCCCTGGCTGCGATAATGATCTCGGTAATATATGCGCTGTTCTCCAGTGTCCGCAGAGTGCGCAGTATCATAGGCACATCTCCCAATGGAAGCAACAGCTTGTCTTCTCCCATACGAACAGAACGCCCCGCCGCAGGTACAATAGCGCTGCAGGTCGGAGCCGCTTTTTTCCCCTTTCCCAACAGCTGCGACAGAAATCCCATTAGATTTCCTCCTCATTATTAAAAAAGGAACCATTTTGGTTCCTTTTTCTCATTGCCTGTTATTGTGCCAAAGCAAGGTCAATTCGCCGCTCTACATCCTCATAGCTGGAACTTTCTGACATAACGATCTCAGAAATCAAGATCTGTTTGGCTGAATGGAGCATCTTCCGCTCTCCCGTGGAAAGCCCGCGCTCTCCATCCCGGAGCATTAAAGTCTTCATCACTCTGGCAACCTCTAACAAATCGCCACTTTTTAAACGCAACATATTTTCCCGGTATCTCCGGTTCCAATTGGGGTCCACATCCACCTCGATATCGGACAAGGCGTTCATGATCCTATCTGCCTCGTCTGCATCCATGACCGGCCTCATACCAATTTCTGTGCTGCTCTCTGTGGGCACCATTACCAGCATACCGCCCACCGGCAACTTTAAAATATAATAATCCCGCACTACCCCGTTAATTTTCCGCGTCGTAATCCCGTCTATGATGCCAGCGCCATGCATTGGATGGACGATCTTGTCCCCAACCTGAAACATGTTTCCCTCCTATTCCCTCATCCTATTCTTCCAACTGTTATTATAGACCTTTTTTTACCAATATGCAAGAAAAAACAGCGTCATTTTCCTAAGAAAACGACGCTGTTTTAGATTTTGACCGTTTTTACTCTCCGTCAGACTCCACGTCTGCAAAGTCGGGAGCAACCTCTGTAGTTTCCCCGTCAGCACTGGCGACCACTACATCCTCCTCATTGACATCAGCGGGCTTTTCAGGCTCCAGCAGAGCCCGGATAGACAGAGACACCTTCTTTTTGTCATAATCGATGTCGGTAATCTTCACATCCACTTCCTGTCCCTCGCTGAGGACATCACCAGGCTTTTCAACGCGGTGGTCAGCGATCTGAGAAATGTGGACCAGGCCATCCACGCCGGGAACTACCTCGGCGAACGCACCAAAGGTCATCAACTTGACCACCTTCACGGCGGCAGTATCGCCTACATGATACTTCTCTGTGAACTGTGCCCAGGGATCTTGGCTCTTATCTTTCATTCCCAAAGAAATTTTCCGCTTTTCAGGGTCGAAGGAGATGACATATACGTCCACCTCATCACCGGGATTCACCACCTCAGAGGGGTGCTTGATGCGGCTCCAGGAAAGCTCAGAGATATGGACCATGCCATCTACGCCGCCAATATCTACAAAGGCGCCATAAGAGGTGAGGGATTTCACAACGCCATGATAACGCTTGCCCTCTTCGATGGCATTCCAGACCTCAGCGGACTTCTCCGCCCTCTCTGCGGCAGTTACAGCCCGGATAGAGCCGACCACACGGCGGCGGGCCCGGTTGACCTCAGTAATGCGCAGTCTGACCTTTTGCTTAAGAAGCTCGGTCAAAGGGGTGTCGCGGGGAACTCCGGTCTGGGACGCAGGGACAAATACCCGCACACCCTTAATGCTGACCACAACGCCGCCCTTGTTCTCCTCGGTGACAATGCCTTCCACCGTGGACTTATCTTCGCAGGCCTTCTCCACATCGTCCCAGCTCTTGACAGAATCCAGCTTCTTCTTGGACAGGGTAACTACACCCTCAGCGTCATTGACCCGGACCACAAAGACTTCGATCTCCTGGCCAACCTTGACCAGGTCCTCAACCTTGGCAGTGGGATCGTCGGTCAACTCAGCCACCGGTATGTAACCGGCATGCTTCGTGCCGAGATCCACATAGATCTCAGTGGGCGTAATAGCAGTGACAACGCCTGTGACCTTCTCCCCCGTATGCAAAGTTTTGATCGACTTCTCCAGCAGTTCGGCAAAGGATTCCTCGATCTCCATCATGTTTTCGTCGCTCATTTTGTCATATACCTCCTTTATGATCCACACAGGCGTTGACGCGCCAGCGGTGATCGCCACTCTGGCCTCTTTCTCAAATTGGGCCAAGTCCAGCTCGTCCGAATTTTGGACCCACACAGTGTTGGGACACAGCGCTTTGCACAATTCATAGAGCCGATGTGTGTTTGCGCTTTCCCGCCCTCCAATGACGACCACAGCGTCATTTTGGATAGCCAATTGCTGGGCTTCGGATTGTCTGGTACAGGTAGCATTACATATTGTATCAAAAATTTTGATATTTGTACACAGTTTTTTTGCGTTTTCTTTACAAATTTTCCAGACAGATTGGGTACAGGTAGTCTGCGAGACCATTGTAAAGGGCAATAGCCCCTCCCCGGGCCGCTTGCTGAAGTATTCCTCAATCTCTTCTCCGCCCTTGAATATCAACGGTTCCCTGCTCCAACCCGCAATGGCCTGGACCTCAGGATGGCCTTTTGCCCCAATGATAATGACCCTCCGGTCCTCCTCCCCCGCCTGCCGGACCAGTCTGTGGATCCGAGAAACATTGGGACAAGTGGTATCCATAATTTCCAGACCCCGGTCTCTCAATATCTCAAAGGTCTCTCTTCCCTCTCCATGAGAGCGAAGGATCACACAGCTCCCCTCCGGGATCTCTTCCGGGGAATCAACCACTCCGACGCCCATGCTTTGTAGTCGGCCGATCACCGCCTGGTTGTGAATGACCGGACCCAACATCACGCATGGAGTACTGCCCCGAGCCGCTTCCTGCGCCAGCTCCACCGCTCTTCGGACCCCATAACAGAAACCCGCCGACTTTGCCAGCGTTACCTTCATCTTGCTTGCTCCTCCAACGACGCAATGCGGCTCATCAATTCCTTGGCTATCATCTTATACTCCTCAGCCGAGCCTTTACGCCCCTCTACTTGAGGCAAAAATGGCTCTCCAAACACCACGGGGGTTCGGCGGAACCATCTCTTTTTCGCCGGGATATAAATGGGAACCAATGGAGCCCCCGTACGAACGGAGAACATGGCCGCTCCCGTCTTGCCGTCCTCATCCAATGTCCCGTTCTTATGGCGGGTCCCCTCAGGAAACAAAAGCAACTTATCGCCACTTTTGAGACATTTGATGGCCTCTTTTACCGCTCCCACATCAGACTTCCCCCGCTCAACAGCAAAAACCCCCGCTTTTTTCAAAATCCAGCCTATTATCGGAACTCTCATAAGTTCCGCCTTTGCCATGACCCGTGGCTTTACTTTCAGCCCCAGAGCATAAACCACAAAAAAAGGATCGCTCATTCGAGTGTGGTTAGGACATAGAAGGGCCGCCCCCTCAGGAACTTTTTCCCTTCCAACCGCCCTGCAGGGGTGAAACAAGTTAAAAAAGGGCCAGACAACACAGTATAAGAGAGAAAACCAAGTCTTCATACCAAATTCTCCTGTACCGTCTGAAGAAGCAGCTGAAAGCTCCCTTCCAAAGAAATGCCGGTGGTATCTATTAAAACCGCTCCCTCCGCCTGTTTCAGCGGCGCAGCGGCACGCCCCGAATCCCGTGTATCCCGCTCTATGATGTCAGCAAGCACCGTCTCAAATGCCACAGCATTCCCCTGCTCCACCAATTCAATATAGCGGCGATTGGCGCGCTCCTGGGCTGAGGCGGTGAGAAAAATCTTTACATCAGCACCTGGAAGGACGACGGTCCCAATATCCCGTCCATCCATGACCACATTGTGGGACTTTGCCATATCCCTCTGCATATCCATAAGAAAAGCGCGGACCTGAGGGATAGCAGAAATCTTAGAGGCGGCATCAGAAACCTCTGGGGTTCGAATTTTTCGGGTCACATCTTCATCCCCCAGGTACATATGCTGCAGCCCATCTTCTCCGTAGTCCATACGGATATCCACCTGGGGCAGCAACGGTTTCACCTGCTCCCATTCTCCAGGTTGAGCTTTATTTTGAAGGGCAAACAAACCCAAAGTCCGGTATATGGCTCCGGTATCCACATAGATATAACCCAATTCCATGGCCAACCGCTTGGCCATAGTGCTCTTTCCTGCGCCAGATGGGCCGTCTATGGCAATACTCTTAAATTTCATCCGCACTTTCCTCCCTGCAGTAGGCTGTCGCACCCAGTCCAGCCGCCCGCCCTGTCGCCCAGGCGATCTGGAGGTTGAAGCCACCGGTATACGCATCCACATCTAAGATTTCGCCCGCAAAATAGAGTCCCTTACAGAGTTTAGATGCCATATCCTTAGGTGATACCTCTTTCACCGTCACACCGCCAGCCGTAACAATGGCCTCCTCCACCGGACGAGGTCCGTCGATCGGAAATGCCAAAGCCTTTATGGTCTCCAACAATCTCCGCCGCTGAGCTTTAGTGACCGTATTAGCTTTTATCTCTCCCGGTATATTTGCCCGCTTTAGAAGCACAGGTATCAACGTCTTTGGTTCCAAACTCTCCAATACATGGCGGAGGTCCTTATTTGCCCCCTCTCCCAGCTCCCGGATAAGGCGAAGGTCCAGCGTTTCCTCATTCAGCGCTGGTTTTAGGTCAATATAAGCCGTATAGCAGTCTGTTCCAAAATCCCGCATATGGGCGCTGGCACTAAGGATCAGAGGACCTGACAGTCCAAAATGTGTAAACAGGAGCTCTCCCTGCTCCTGGAAGATCACCTTATTTTTGCCATTCTTGACCCGCAGTCCCACGTTTCGCAGGGACAATCCCTGCATGGGGGCGCAATCCTCCGCCTCCATCGGGACCAAAGATCCCTGCGGCCGCTGAACAGTATGTCCCACCATCTTTGCCATCCGATAGCCGTCCCCGGTGGAACCGGTCGCAGGATAAGAAACTCCCCCGGTAGCAAGGATAACTGCCTTACAGGTATATCGTCTGTTATTCTCCCCCCTGACAGCAACGACCGCCCCCTCTTCCAGCACAAGGGCTTCCGCTCGATCCCGCACAATCTCTACACCCGCTTTTCGCAGCGCTTGCAGAAGAGCGTCGATCACATCAGCCGCCTTATCCGACTGCGGAAATACCCGGTTGCCTCGTTCTGTTTTCAGCGGAACTCTCATCTTCTCAAAGAAGGCCATGACCTCTGCAGGCGGAAACTGTGTCAGCGCGCTGGAAAGAAATTTGCCATTATGTGGAATATTGGCAAGACATTCCTGAACCGAGGAATTGTTTGTCAGATTACACCGACCTTTTCCGGTGATGTACAGCTTCCTTCCCAACTTGGGGTTTCGCTCCAAAAGCCGAACCTTCGCCCCCTGAGCGGCAGCTGTAACAGCAGCCATACATCCGGCGGCGCCGCCGCCGATCACAACAATATCATTCATCGGTCTTCTCGTAAACCTGGTATTCATCCCAAATCTGTTCCAAGGCCCGGAAAGTACTCTCGACCTCCGCTCCCTTTTTACGGCTCACCGCCGCGATAAGGGCATTTACCAGGGAGAGCGGGGCCACCAAAGAGTCCGCAAAGGAAACCATATCACTCTTGGCAAAAAGTGTGTGGTCAGCAATTCCGGCCAACGGGGAAGCTTGGGAATCTGTAATCGCAACAGCGGTGGCTCCCCGTTCTTTGGCATATCCCATCGCTTTTAACGTCCGCTTGGAGTATCGAGGAAAGCTGATCCCCAGGATCACATCCCCCTCCCCGATCCGCAAGATCTGCTCAAAAAGTTCACTGGAGGAATTTGTGTGGACCACCACTACATTTTCCAACATCATATTGAAATAGAAGCCCAAAAAACTGGACAGGGCGTAGGCGGAGCGGACCCCAAGTATATAAACCTTCCTGGCGGACAGAATGGCCTCCACTGCAGCATCAAAGCAGCCCCGGTCTACCTCCTCCAGCGTCATACGAATATTCTCTGCGTCTGCGTGCATCACCACAGGCAGGATATCATGGTTGCTCATACGGTCATTAGAAACCTCGATACGCTGCACAGCGGTAAGCTTGTTACGTATCATCTCCTGCAATGCCTTCTGCATGGCAGGATATCCGTCATATCCAAGTTCTGCGGCAAAGCGGACTACCGTGGATTCGCTGACCTGCACCGTCTTTCCCAATCTACTGGCGGTCATAAATGCCGCCTTGTCATAGGAGTCAAGGATGTAATTGGCGATCCGCTTCTGCCCCTTGGAAAAGCCCTTCATCTCACTCTGTATGTGCGCTAAAATATCCTTTGTCATTTGTCGACCTCGCCTCGCTTTTCTGCCCGATCTTCCAAGATCGGCAATCTCTATCATAGCTGGATTTCCGCAGAAAAGCAACTTATTTTTGCAAGCTTTCTCTCACCCATCCTGCAAAACTCCTTTTTGCTGAGTTAAGCTTGCCACCTCAGACCTGGAGAGAAAACGCCATTTCCCCTGGATAAGTCCGTCCAAAAGAAGCGGCCCCTCTCGGACCCGGATAAGGCGTTTTACTTCCAGCCCTGCGATCGCACACATACGCCGCACCTGCCGGTTCTTTCCCTGATGAATGGTCACTGAGAGCTCTCCGCCATCCGCCGTTCGACGCTTTACCTTCACCTGAGCCGGGGCTAAAAGATCCCCATCCAATTTCAGTGGTCCAGTAAGGATAGGCAATGCCTTTTCCAAATCGCCTGTCACTGTCACGTGATACTCCTTTTCCAACTCATGGCTGGGATGAAGGACCTGATTTGTTCCCTCGCCGTCATTGGTAAAAAGCAATAATCCCTCCGAATCCAGGTCCAGTCGTCCTACCGGCCACACCCGGCAGTTACAGCCTTTTACCAACTCCGCCGCCGTTTTCCGCCCCTTTTCATCGCTGAGAGTCGTCACATACCCCCTGGGTTTATAGAGCATAAGCCATACCGTCTCTCTGCTTCCGGGCAAGGGAACCCCATCCACCAGCACGGTATCCCGGTCCAGGTCGGCCTTGTCGCCCACTTTGGCCGCCACTCCATTCACACTCACCCGTCCCGCAGTTATGTATTCCTCTGCCGTCCGCCGGGAACAGATCCCAGCAGCGGAGAGGAGTTTTTGTAATCTTTCCTCCATCCGACTCACTCCATTTTCAACCAAAGCGCAGCAAGGCAGGTCTTCTCTCCCTCTCCCCCACGAAGCAGATCTTTCATTTGTTGAAACAGCGTCGGTCTGGCCGTATCCCTCGGAATATCCGCTGTGTAGAGCAGGTACGTCTCTCCAATCACAGTCTCTCCGTTCAGGAAGGTCAGCTTTCCGGCAATCGCTCCTTTTTTAACAGGAGCCTCCACTGTCTTAGGCAAAGTGATCTCAGCCCGAACCCGTTCTGTCTGTCCCAGTGGATAGACCACATCCGTTGAAGTCTCCACCTCCACCTGTGGAACTATGCTTCCAGTCACCGGCAGAGAACGAAATACCTTATTTTTTCTGGCCAGAGGATGGGCAGACCAGTTTTGGAAGCCATAGTCAAAGAGGGCAGCATGATCAGACCAGTCGTCCCGATCTTTCAATGTCACACAGATCAGGGTCTGCCCATTTCGGACGGCACAAGACACCAGAGTTCGCCCCGCCGCATCAGTGTAGCCCGTCTTCATGCCCATACAGCCCTCATAACGCCATAAAAGCTTATTGTGGTTGGTCAGACTTCGTCCCGCTACTGTGATAGATCTGGTAGCCACCATCTCCCGCAGCGTCTCATTTCTCAATACGGCCTGAGCGAGCAGAGCCATGTCGTAGGCAGTGGAGTAGTGCTCCTCATCATCTAAGCCATTGGGGTTGGCAAAATGAGAGTCCTCCATGCCCAGATCGGCCGCCCACTCGTTCATCCAGTCAACAAAGGTTGCCACCTCTCCGGCGCAACCCCCGGCAATGGCTAAGGCCGCATCATTCCCTGAGGCGAGCAGAAGTCCGTAGAGAAGCTCCTCCAGGGTCAGCTCCTCCCCCACCTTCAGATACATAGAAGAGCCCTCTGCCTGGTATTCCGGCTTCACCATAATGATTTTATCCAGATGCGGAGTGGATTCCAGCGCTACCAGAGCAGTCATCAGTTTTGTCGTACTGGCGATCAGTCGCTTTGAATGGGCGTCTTTTTCATAAAGGACCCGTCCACTCGCGGCATCTACCAGAATGGCTGACTCCGCTGAAATAGCTGGGGGAGCCATCTCCTTTCCATAACAACTGGGGCAAAAGAGCGCCAATACCGCTAAGACTACCAGCAGTCGCTTCATATAACACTACCTCACAACAATATAGAGATAGTGCTATTATGTGCCTCAGAAGCTCTCGTTATCCTTCTTTTCCTGCTGCTTTTCCACAAAATTGGTGATCTTGTCCACAACTTCGGGCACCATATCAATGGCCCGGTCAATGGCGCCGCCGGGAGGAGGCATCACAGGCAGCAGGCGAACAGTATCTCCCCGAACAACTAAAAAGGCAATGGGATCCATGTTGATCCCCGCGCCGCTTCCGCCACCAAAGGCGTTGTCTGCACCGGGCTTCTGATTTTTGGAGGCAAAGTCACTTCCGCCCACCCCTACGCCAAGGCTGACGCGGGATACAGGGATGATGGTGACCTCCCCGGTCTCGATAGGTTGCCCCACCACGGCATTCACATCAGCCATAGCCTTGATCTTTTCCATGCTCGCGCTCATTAGTTCGTTCAGGGGATGTTCTCTCATGTCAGATCGCCTCTTTCTGCGTTTTTGTGGGAAGCTTGCTTTTTTGATAGGCCTTAAAAAATTTCCATCCAAACCGCAGGGCAAAGCTGATAAGCTGGCCCAAACGGAGGGAAAGGGCGGCATTGATATAAATGGTAGGAACCGGGGTATTGAACTCTATCCGAGTGCAAAGCCGGGGATCCCTGACCTCAAAATTCTGCTCGATCAAGGGCCAAAGCATACCAATGGCCATGTTGGCGTATCCATAGGCCATAGCCGTCTTTGCGGCGTTGTCTGTGGCGATGGTCAGATCCAGATAGAGAGTATCCACTCGGATCTTTCGCTTTAGCTCTCCCGCCGCCTCGCATATCAAGGGAAGATACCGCTTTACCAAGTCCAGCGGGCCGCCCCGTTCCAGCTTTGGCTCCTGCGTAGGCGTCTCCTTTTGGGGGTTCGGGCTCTTTTCTTTCTTCTTTTTTTCCCTTGGATAAACCAGAAAAGAAAAGGCGCCGAAGCGGACGCGCACATATAGTCCGTCTTGGCTGTACTTGACCCCACCCCCCAACCGAACCAGGCTAAGAAGAAACAGGGACAGAACCACTCCGGCCAATATCGTAAGCCCGGTCATTCTTCCGGCTCCAAGGCTTCGCCGGCCTCCTCCCGCTCTGCCAGTTCTCGGGCGGCGGCCTCTAATTCCTCATCGGAGATGGGGAGCTCTTCCTCCCCCATTTGTTCCTCAAGACGCTTTTTCTCCTCCGCCTCTTGAAGTCGGGCGATATTTTCCTGCATGTCTAAAGTGATCTGTTCATCCTCAGTCGAAGCATTTGGCAGGTCGGGCAGTTCTTCCAAACTCGAAAGTCCAAAGGACCGAAGGAAATTTTGAGTTGTGCGGTACAGGATCGGCCTGCCGGGCACCGCCAAACGTCCACATTCCTCGATCAGCTCCCGCTCTGTCAAAAGTCCTACCGTATAAGAACTATCTACTCCACGGATCTGATCCACATAAGCCTTGGTGGTTGGCTGATAATAAGCGATAATGGCCAGTACCTCCAGGGCTGGTTGGCTTAAGCGGGCTGGCTTCCGGCTTTCAAACGCTTTGCGGATATAGTCGGCATACTCCGGGGCCGAACAAAGCTGGTAGCAGCTTTCCAGCTTCACCAACCTGATCCCCCTCCGCTCATAGCTGTACTGGTCTGCCAACCGCTGGCAGACAGCGTCGGCCGTCTCCCGATCTATATCCAGGGTCATGCACAGCCGCTCTACTCCCACCGGTTCTCCCGCGGCAAAAAGGATCCCCTCAATGGCGGATTCTACTTCCTTCAACTCCACAGACGGCTTCCCCCCTTCTTAATTTTAGTATGTGTCAGCAGAGAATTCAAAATCTTCATCTCCGCCGCCGATACTGGTAACCGTACAGTCAGTCTCCGTCCCTGCCAAACGGAGCCGTCGTGCCTTGCACAACTCCAACACCGCCAGAAAGGTAGCGACAATTTCTGACCGGCTCCGATTGCCGTGAAACAGAGCGTGGAACCGGGTAACTCCAAAGCGCTGGAGCCGCTCCAATATCTCTCCCGCCTTGTCGCTCACCGGATAGGGTTCCCGTCCCACAATGCCCTCAAAGGCCGCCATAGGAGGCGGCAAATGATTGTCAACCCGCTCCATGGCGGCAGCTATGGCATGAAGCAGATCCTCCGACTTATGGCTATAGCGATATATTTTATTGATGGGCAGATGCTCAGGAACCTTCGTAATATAGTCCCGTCCAATGTCATAACGGTCAGAGAGTTGTGGTACCACCGCTTGGACCCGGGCGTAATTCTCATGGCGTTGATGCTCTTCCAGGGAGGCGATCAATTGATCCAATTCGCTGATTGCCTCCTCATCGTGGATGGACAGAAGCATCCGGCTTTTGATAAACATCAGTTGAGACGCCATGGTGATAAATTCGCTGGCTACCTCCAAATCCAAGGCCCGCCGCTTTTCGATCCAAGCCATGTATTGATCCAGTATCAAAGATATTTGAATATCCTGGATCTCCATTTTGTTTTTCGCCAGCAGACTTAAGATAAGGTCAAGAGGGCCATTAAAGTCCTCCATATCGTCAGCCTTAGCTCGAACCACCTTCTCCAGGTGGTAGATGGGACTGTCCAAGCTCTCTCCCTCCCCTCAAAAGCCAAAATAATATTGTAGCAGGACAAAGGGAAACCGGGTCAGAGCGCACAAACCCCGCAGGGTCCCTCCGATGCAGAAATCCAACGGCTTCGAAAAAACACCCAGCCAAGCCAGGATCAGCACCAGAAATCTTATATACCGTTCATAATAAAGCATACTACGGTATAACTTGTCCGGCAACACAGCGTAGAATATCTTGGACCCGTCCAACGGTGGAATCGGGATCAGGTTAAAAAGGCCCAATCCTACACTGAGCACCGCCGTATAACATAAAAACAATAAAATATAGGCTACTGCAGTCGTATCTGGTCCAAACCAGTATAACACAGATCCGCTCCCCAGAATGACTAAAGCCATCAGAAAGTTGGATATAGGACCAGCCAACGCTGTGAGCGCCATCCCCTTTTTGGGGTTCTTGAAATACCGCATATCCACAGGCACCGGCTTTGCCCATCCCACATGGGCCACTATCATCATGGCAAGACCTATAATATCGATGTGCTTTAAGGGATTCAATATCAATCTTCCGGCATTTTTCGCGGTGGGATCTCCCAATCGACAGGCCACATAACCATGGGACAGCTCATGAACGGTAATACAGGCCAGGGACGCCACCACAGACATCAGCAGCATCAGCATACCGCGCCAGTCCCAATTGTTCCAAAATTCAGACATATGCCCTGGCGCCTCCCATCAGAAATTCATAGAGATAATATTATATCAAATTTTTCCGCTGTACACAAGCGGCAGAAATTCTGTTTCCCGTCCACTTGTGCCGTACTCCTAACTGCATAAATGAAAAAATGCCGCCCGCAGAATTGCGGACGGCTTCTTTTCATACAATGTGGTTCCGTAATATTCCGATACCTTTGATCTCCACCTCTACTAAATCTCCGGGCTTCATCGGGCCTACTCCGGCGGGGGTCCCTGTGGTAACTACATCCCCAGCTTCCAAGGTCATGGAGGCCGTGATGAAGGCGAAAAGCTCAGGCAGCTTAGTCATAAAAAGATCCGTATTGGCTTTCTGGCGAGTCTCCCCATTCAAACGAGTCTCGATATCCACATGTCCACCGTCGACTTCATCCGTGACGATCGGTCCAATGGGACAGAAGCCGTCCATTCCTTTGCCGCGCGTCCATTGTCCGTCCCCATACTGTATGTCCCGGGCCGTCACATCATTGAGGCAGGTATATCCTAAAATATAATCCGCAAAGTGCTCTTCCTTTACATCCTTTGCGCGCCTTTTCACCACAAAGGCCAGCTCCCCCTCATAGTCCAACCGCTCTACAAAGGCTGGCGCATGGATCTTTCCCTCCGGATGGTTCAGGGTGTTAAGAGCTTTAATAAACAGGATCGGTTTTTCGGGTACCGCACCGCCAAACTCTTTCACATGATCAAAATAGTTTTTACCCACACAGACAATCTTAGTGGGCTCGCAAGGCGCTAATAGCTCACAGTCCTTTAACGGCAAGCTTTTCCCGTCATATTTGACACTCTCAAAAGGGGCGTGGGACAGTGTCCGGACACTCTCGCCTTCCACCACCCCCCAAACCGGAGTATTTTCCAAAAGAATACGAACAAATTTCATATATTCCCCTCCAAATGATCTAAAATCAACCGTAAAAGTTCCTCCCGCCCGGATCCTTTTTCTGCTGAAAAGGGAATTAGCTTTACAGTTTTTGACAGTTTTAATACCTCCTGGATCAAGGCCATATTGGGCTCGATCTCGCTTTTCTTCAACTTATCCAGCTTATTAGCAACCACAACCCAAGGCCGCTCAGCTGATCTAAAATAATCCGCCATTCTTTGATCATCCGCCGTAGGTCTATGTCGGGCATCTACAATAAGGACCCCCAGCGTCATAAGATCCGGATCGTCAAACCAGCTTTGAATAAGTCCCGCCCAGCGGGCTTTTTCCTGCTGTGACACCTTGGCATAGCCATATCCCGGCAAGTCTACCAGATATAGTTTTTCGTCGATACAAAAGTAGTTGATATGGGTGGTCTTTCCCGGTGCTGAGCCTACTCTGGCAAAATTTTTTCGATTCAGCAATCGATTAATAACCGAGGATTTTCCCACATTGGATCGCCCCGCGAAGGCCACCTGTGGCAAAGAATCACGAGGAAAATCCTTTGATCCTGCTGCGGATCGGACAAACTCTGCCCGCTGTATATTCAGTGTCATAGGTCACCTCCATAGTATTTTCAATACGAAACCGGGGCAGGGTCTCCCCCGCCCCAAACGTTTCTTTATGATGCGGTATCCCGCATAGACATTTGCCCCGGAGCTGTCCTGGACGCCTCTCCGCCCAAACGGGGTCGATCCATTTTCTCCCGATCATGGCAGAGTTCGGGAGCCACTCCCCTCTCCACGCTCTCTTTGGTGATGACTACCTTGGAGATGGTCGGATCAGACGGCACATCGTACATGGTGTGGGTCATCACTTCCTCCAGTACCGCGCGGAGGCCACGGGCTCCGATACCTCGTTCCAAAGCCTTGTCGGCAGCAGCTGCCAAGGCTTCCGGTCGGAACTCCAGCTTTACGTCATCATACTCCATCAGCTTTTGGTACTGGCGTACCAGAGCGTTCTTGGGTTCGGTCAAAATACGGACAAGCTGCTCCCGATCCAGGGAGTTCAGGGAAGCCACCATCGGTAACCGGCCCACCAACTCAGGAATGATTCCAAACTGCATCAAATCATGGGGCTGAACCTGAGCAAAGAGCTCCCCGGTATTTCGGTCCTTCCTACTCTTGATCTCAGCTCCAAAGCCCATACTCTTCTTATCCAATCGCTTTTCAATGATTTTATCCAAACCATCAAAAGCGCCACCACATATGAAGAGGATATTGCGTGTATCGATTTGAATAAACTCCTGGTGAGGATGCTTCCGTCCTCCCTGGGGAGGAACATTGGCCACAGTACCTTCCAAGATCTTTAAAAGAGCCTGCTGAACGCCTTCACCGGACACATCCCGGGTAATGGAGGTATTCTCGCTCTTCCGCGCGATCTTATCTACCTCATCCACATAGATAATACCCCGCTCCGCCAATTCCACGTCGTAGTCGGCAGCCTGGACCAGCCGAAGGAGGATATTCTCCACATCGTCGCCCACGTAGCCTGCTTCAGTGAGGGTGGTGGCATCGGCAATGGCAAAGGGCACCTTCAGCACCTTGGCCAGGGTCTGGGCAAAAAGGGTCTTGCCGCAGCCAGTCGGCCCAATGAGCAGGATATTGCTTTTCTGAAGCTCCACATCCTCCCCACCGCCGAAGTAAATGCGTTTATAATGGTTATATACCGCTACCGAGAGAGCCACTTTGGCCTCCTCCTGCCCAATAATATACTGATCCAGTACCTTGTGGATCTCTTTGGGAGTCGGAATCGCGTCGGGTGTATCTTGTCCAAAGGCCTCCGGGCCTTCTTCTGCGTCCTCCAGGATGGACATGCACAGGTGGACACACTCATTACAGATATAAGCTCTGGGTCCTGCAATAATTCGGGAGACCTGCTCCTGATTCTTGCCACAGAAGGAACAGTGAACAGACTTTTGCTCGTCGTTTTTCGGCATATTGGCTCTCCTCCGTCATGAGGTCTTAGGCACAAAAGAGCGGGGCTAAGGCCCCGCTCCCTGCGGTTTTAGCGCTGATAAATGATCTTATCGATGAGACCAAACTCCTTGGCCTCCTCCACAGACATAAAGTTGTCCCGCTCACAGGCAGCGGTGACCTCCTCTACAGACTTACCAGTGTTCCCTGCCAGGATCTGGTTCATCTTTTTCTTGATGACCTCCAACCGCTTCAGGTGAATGGCCATATCCGTGATCTGTCCCTGGGTCCCGGCAGAAGGCTGATGGATCATGATCTCCGCATTGGGAAGAGCCAGCCGCTTTCCCTTGGCACCGGAGGATAATAGAAAGGCGCCCATGGAAGCTGCCATACCCACACAGATAGTAGACACGTCACACTTGATATACTGCATGGTGTCATAGATAGCCATGCCATCAGTGACCGACCCGCCAGGACTGTTGATGTAGAATTGGATCTCCTTATCAGGATCCTGGGCCTCCAAATAGAGAAGCTGCGCCACTATAAGGCTGGCAGTAGTGGCATTTACCTCTTCTCCCAGAAAGATAATGCGGTCATTGAGCAGCCGGGAAAAAATGTCATAGGAACGCTCGCCCCGGCTGGTTTGCTCTACTACATAAGGGACTAAACTCATATTTTTGCTCTCCTTTACCGATTTGACACATGAAAATACTCACACACATTCCAGTATTCCCATCCCACCCCGGCTCATTCCTCAGTCTTTTCCTTTTTTGCGGTCTTTTTTGCCTCAGCTTTCTTCTCCTCGGCCTTGGTTGCCGCTTTCTTTGCAGCAGGCTTCTTCTCCTCTGTTTTTGCGGCAGACTTCTTTGCTGTGGGTTTCTTTTCCCCCGCCTCATCCTTCTTTTCTGTCTTCTTGACCGCCGCCTTCTTTGCAGGAGCTTTACCTACCTTGGCAGAATCAAAGACCACACTGGCGGCCTTTTGATTCCGAAGGTCCTTCTTCAGATCGCCCATCGGCACGATCTTCTTGACCTCCTCAGGCTTCATTCCATACTGCTCTCCCAGTCGCTGACACTCAGCGTCGACATCGGCATCAGTGACCTCCAATTTCTCCGCCTCAGCAATGGCTCCCAGGGCCAAGTCAGTCTTCACCTGGCGAAGGGCCCCCTCTGCGGCTTGTGCCTTCAGAATATCCACCGTCATGCCGGTCATAGCCAAATACTGCTCAAAGGAAATACCCTGGCTGGTGATACGCTGACTGTATTCCTCGATCATCTGCTGGGCCCGGGCATCTACCATAGGGTCAGGAATCTCCACTGTCATATTCTCTGTAACCTGATCCAAGAGGGCCTCCTCAAATGCACTTTGAGCCTGCTTCTCCCTGCGCTGAGCCAACTTGTCGCCCAGATCCTTCCGAAGGTCGGCCAAGGTCTCAAACTCGGATACATCCTTGGCAAACTCATCGTCCAGCTTGGGCTCCACCTTCTCCTTGACGGCGTGGACCTTCACCTTGAATGTAGCCTCTTTACCAGCCAGTTCCTCAGCGCCGTAGTCGGCGGGGAAAGTGACAACCACATCCTTCTCAGCCTCGGCCTTCACGCCGATAAGCTGATCTTCAAAGCCGGGGATAAAGCTGCCGGAGCCCAGCTCCAGGTCATGGTTCTCCCCCTTGCCGCCATCAAAGGCCTTGCCATTCATAAAGCCCTCAAAGTCGATGGTAACGGTATCGCCCTTCTTGGCCTTCCGGTCCACATCCACCATGCGGGTCGCGCGGCTGATATAGGGCGTCAGCTCCCCATCGACGTCCTTGTCCGTGACCTTCACCTCATCCTTGGGAGCGGTGAGGCCCTTATACTTGCCCAGCTTCACCTCTGGGCGCACCGCGACAGTAGCTTTAAAGCTAAAGCCGTCCTTTTCCAATTCCAGCAGCTCCACATCGGGGTAGGCCACAGTGTCCAGCTTCTCCTGCTCCACCGCCTGGGCGAAGAGGTCGGGATAGATCTCGTTCACCGCATCCTCCCAGAATACCTGAGCACCATACATAGTCTCAATGATCTTCCGGGGGGCGTGACCCTTCCGAAAACCAGGGACCTGGATCCGGCCCCGCATTTTCTTATAGACCTTGTCGATGGCGGCCTCAAATTCCTGGGCGTTGGCCTCAATGGTCAGGGCCACCATACTCTTTTCCAATTTTTCAACGCTCTTCACTTTCATGTCTTGTTTCCTCCTGTCAGCGCCGCGGGCCGCTCTCTCTATGATTGTCCGGCGGCGCCACGCGATATCCTGTTTATTGTATCAGGGATAGCTTCATTTTTCCAGTGTTTTTTCCAGATTTTCCAGAACTTTTTCATTTTGCTTCCCCGACAGCACCAACCGGGGACGAAAATCCAGGTAATCTCCCGCGATCAGATGGTACTCCACGCCGCCCCTTTTGCCCTCCCGGGCCAAGCGGTGACTGCCCCCATGGAGGTGCCCGTAATAGCAGGCGGTGACCCCGTAAAACTCCAGCATATCCACGATCTCCCGGCAGATATAGCCCTCATATAGGGGCGGATAGTGCAGAAAGCAGAGCTTCTCCGCCTCCCCCGCCTCCTTCAGCGAGGTCTCCAGCCGCAGCAGTTCCCGTTTGAACACCTTCTCGTTATGGCCGCTGGCCTCCTCCTCAAAAAACCAGCCCCGCGTCCCGCAGAGGGCTATTCCGTCGTGGAACTGGCAGTTATTGTGGATGAGCGCAAAGTTCTCCATCCCATGGTCGTTCCAAAAGGTATACATCTTATTGGCAGTGGTCCACCAGTAGTCATGGTTCCCCTTCAAAAGATACTTTTTTCCGGGAAAGAGGGCGTCCAGAAACTGAAAATCGGGCAGAGCCTCCTCCAGACTCATACCCCAGCTCAGGTCGCCACAGAACACCACCGTGTCATCGGCGGTCAGCCCTGCAAAGCCCGAATGCAGTTTCTCCACATACCCCTCCCAGGCGCCGCCGAATGTATCCATAGGCTTGTCGCTCCCCAGAGACAGGTGTGTGTCTCCTATGGCGTACAGGGCCATCTGGCCGCCTCCTTTCTCCTTTACTCCTCAACGAATGTGCCTCCCAGAACTCCCTGTAGCCCCGTTCTCGCCTTTCGCTCCGGAAGCCAGAAACAGAGAATATCCAACAGCAAAAAGAACACAGAAAATCCAACCACTCCGGCAAACCAGCCCCCGGGCTCCTTTCCCCGCTGTGCAGAATATCCCCAGCGGCCCAAGATCCCAAACCATATTGCATAAAACAAAAGCATACCCGGACTTCCCGCATGGACCCTCAGCCTTGAGCCAGTCCCGTCTGCCTCCAATTCACACCTCCAGAAGAGGCGGATGCTGGTGCGATTCAATAATTGGTTGGAGGGCCGCAGAATAAAACGGCCCGCTCCCTTCACCGTGAGCTTGTCAAACAGGGGCTCCGGCCCGATGATCGCATCGCCCTCCTGCCAGCGCGTCCTTCCCACATTCTCCCGAAGGATCCCCATGACAAAATCCGGTTTCAGGTTGGTGTGCAGACAAAACCGCTCTCCAAAGAGCCACTTCATACTTTCTCTCCCCTATTGTCCTGACGAGATCCAGACTTTCGACCATAGCCCCTTTATCGGCAGCGATGATACAGAAAGTCTAAATCTGAATTCTCCCTGTTGGTCCCTTTTGCATAGGAGCCGACCATGATCACGCTCTCCACCCAGGGGTCCCTTTCAGAAAACGCCTTACGCTTTAGGAGAAATCCCTCCAGCCATCCATCGGAGCCTGTCATCCAAGCATCTCCCGGACTTTGTCTACCATGTCCCCCTTCTCCACCACACCGGTAAAGCGGACCTTTTTTCCCGCCAGACCCGCCAGAGGAGCGGGAGGGGCAATACCCGTCAGCTGGGAGAGCTGGTCAATGCCTTTCAGGCCCTGCTCAGGAGCCTTGACTCCCAGGCCCTCCATTACGGCGGGACAGAACTTGAAGGGGCTGGCGGTGGAAACCACCAGGGTGGGAGTCTTGTCCCCCGTCCTGGCCCGGTACTGCTCCAGCACATCCACCGCCACAGCGGTGTGAGGATCAATAAGATACTGTCTCTCCCGCCACAGCCTTCCGATAGCCGCCTTAGCCCGCTCGTCATCGCAGAAACCAGCGGCAAAATCCCGGTCCAGGCGCTTCTTCACACTCTCCTCTATTTGGTAGCTGCCTGTCCGGGAAAGCTTCTCCATATACCGCCGCACCTGTTCAGCGTCCCCATAGGTGTATGCGTGGAGCAGCCGCTCCAAGTTGGAGGAGATGAGGATATCCATGGAGGGAGATGTGGTATTATAGAATGCCCGGTTCCTGTCATATACCCCGGTCTCAATGAAGTCGGTGAGCACATTGTTCCGGTTGGAGGCGCAGATGAGCCTGCCGATAGGCACTCCTATCTGCTTGGCATAGTAGGCCGCCAGAATATTGCCGAAGTTCCCCGTGGGGACGCAGACATTCAGTCTGTCCCCCTTCTCCAGCCTCCCCTCTTGCAGCAGGTCACAGTAGGCAGAGACATAGTAAACGATCTGGGGCAGCACCCGTCCCCAGTTGATGGAGTTCGCCGAGGACAGGAAACTGCCCCGCTCCGCCAGCTCATCCCGAAGGGCCGGATCGGAGAAGATGGCCTTTACTCCCGTCTGAGCATCGTCAAAGTTGCCCACCACCGAGCAGACCCCCACATTGTCCCCCTCCTGGGTGACCATCTGGAGCTCCTGGACCTCGGAGACCCCGTCTTTGGGGTAGAAGACCAGTATCTTAGTGCCGGGCACATCCCGGAACCCCTCCAGCGCCCCCTTGCCCGTGTCGCCGGAGGTGGCCACCAGGATACAGGCAGTCTTGGTCTCCCCCTCCTTCTTCAACGCGGCGGTGAGAAGGTGGGGCAGCATCTGCAGGGCCATATCCTTGAATGCGCAGGTGGGCCCGTGCCACAGTTCCAGCACATGGGTATTCCCATCCAGGGTGCGGACCGGAGCCACCGCCGGATCGTCAAACTTCCCGCCGCCGTATGCCTTGGCGCAAAAGCCAGTCAATTCGGAGGCGGAATAGCTGTCCAAAAACATATTCATAATATAGACTGCCCGCTGCTGGTAAGTCATCTCCTTCAGGGTGTCCAGGGCGTTCCCTGCCAGAGAGGGAATGGCCTCGGGGGTATAGAGCCCACCGTCGGGGGCCAACCCGTAGGCGATAGCCCCCGCCGCCGTGGTCTTGCCAAGTCTGTCTCTTGTGCTCACATAGTACATACTTCTCTCACGACCCTCATCAGATTTTTATAAAACAGTCCATCCACCCGTTCCTCGGGGTAATTCATCTGCAAAAGCCTGTCGGCCAGTTTGTGGAGGTCCTGGATACCGGAGATGCCGGCAGGCGGATGGGAGATGCCGTCCCAGTCGCCTCCCAGGGAGACGTTCCCCTCCCCACCCAGACCAAACCAGTGCTCCACATGGGCCACCAGGGTATCCACCGTGGGGTCCGGGCCCAAAAACTCATCGCACATGTTGAGCCCTGCCACTCCATGATTTCCTATTATGGCAGTAAATTGCTCATCGGTCAAGTTCCTTGGGTGGGGACACAGTTTTCTGCTGTTGGAATGGCTGGCAAAGATAGGCTTTTCCGCCAGGACCATCACGTCCCAAAAGCCCGGGTCTGAAAGGTGGGACACATCCACCAGCATCCCCAGCTCCTGGGCCCGGCGGACAAAGGCCCTCCCTCGCTCCGTCAGCCCCTTTTCCGGGTTTTCCACATTAGTGCCCGAGAGGGCGTTTTCGTGGTTCCAGGTGATATTCACCGCCCGGAGGCCCCAGCTGTAGGCGGTCTCCAGCTTCCTAACGTCGCAGTCCAGCAGCTCGGCCCCCTCCGCCGAGAGGAAGGCCGCCGCCTTGCCCTGGGCCCAGGCGTTCTCCGCCTCCCCGGCGGTGCGGCAGTGGAGCACCAGGTCGGCGTTTTCCTCCATCTGCCTTTGAAAGAGAGCCACCTCCTCCTGAAACACCTGCCACAGGGGCTTTCCCGGCATATCCTCCGGCTCTCCAAAACAGGCGAAGAACTGGGTCCAAGACCCATAGGCCCCCATCCGCTCCAGGTCCAGATGGCCCCGGTTTTTCCGAAAGCCCCCGCCGTTCTGATAACAGCGGAGGATGGTGTCGCAATGTCCGTCAAATACCTTTGGCATGGGTATCGCTCTCCTTATGAAAAGGCGTTTTCAATATAGATGATCTCCGGTTTTCTGGTGGCCGTCCCCTCCGGCGCATAGACCTCCGCCACATCGAACCGGGGTTGGAGGTCTGTGGGGTTCTCTGCCAGATAAAACTGGGCGGCAAGGCGTAGCCGCCCCTGCTTCCGGACGTCCACAAACTCTCTGGCCTGGGCGAAGCGGTCGTTCTTGCGGAGCTTTACCTCCACAAAGCGGAGGTATTTCCCGTCGGAGACGATGAGGTCGATCTCTCCAAAGCGGCAGCGCCAGCCCGCAGCCAGGATGGTACAGCCCTTTTTCCGCAGGTCCTCCGCCACCAGCGTCTCCCCCCAGCGGCCCAGGAGCCCCCTGTCTCCCCCGGCGCTCATCCCTTCCCCTCCCAGCTTTTCAGGAAGGTCCTCCGGTGGATGGGACTAGGTCCATACCGGTCCAACATCTCATAGTGGAGCTTTGTACCGTAGCCCTTATGCTGTTCAAAGCGGTATTCCGGATATTTTTCCGCCATCTCCACCATGAACCGGTCCCGGCTCACCTTAGCCAGGATAGAGGCAGCGGCGACAGAGGCCGACAGGCTGTCTCCCTTTACAATACAACGGTGGGGCGTAGTGATGATAGCGGTCTTTCCCCTGTCCCGGTTGCCATCGACAAGGGCGAAATCCGGATGGGGCTCCAAAGCGTCAACAGCCTTTTGCATCGCCTTTATCCGGGCGCTGAGGATATCGGTGGCGTCTATCTCCGCCGCATCCACAAAGGCCACCGCCCAGACCTCCGCTTTTTCTTGAATCATCGGAAAGAGGACCTCCCGCCGCTTCTCGGTGAGCTGCTTGGAGTCGTTGAGGCCAGGTATGTCTATGTACCGGGGCAGAATAACAGCGGCGGCGTAGACCGGCCCCGCCAGAGGGCCCGCCCCCGCCTCGTCACAACCGCAGACCAGGGTGTGGCCCTGGGCCCAGCAGTGCTCCTCATAGTTCCAAAGGGACATTCATCTCATTCCCCCACTGCTTTTTATTGGCTTCCATTCCACTTAGCCGTCTGTATGTGCAAAATAGGCCAAAGCCTTCCACCGCTGATTTTCAGGGCAATACACAAAATAGTCATAATGAAATAAATCGAGCCCCGCGTCATTCTCCAGCGGATAAACCCAATCAGGATTCACCAACTCCACCAGAACGTTATTATCCCTGTAATCCTCGGGCTGGTGGATCCGAAGCCGGGTACTCCGTTTACTCTCAAGCAGAACATCCCCGCCCCCAGGCTGTGCCGCCTGAAACCATTCCTGAC
Organism: uncultured Eubacteriales bacterium; assembly: GCA_949746985.1. Taxonomy (GTDB): domain Bacteria; phylum Bacillota; class Clostridia; order Oscillospirales; family Oscillospiraceae; genus Vermiculatibacterium. The sequence continues at coordinate 44,593 of CATKDV010000165.1, forward strand.
CGTGTTCATCCTTATAGACATGCACATCCGCTATCGCCGCATACCTGACGCCGTCCCATACAAAACCGCTGCCCGGCGCATTGTAGCTTATCCACCGGGCGCCGCTGTCCCCCTCTGCGACCTGCTCCGCGATCCCATCCGCCGCCCTCCAGGCCACTGGATTTCCCACCGCCAGCAATATCCCTGTCAGCATGAGGATATATCCCGGCCTTCGGAGCTTTTTCCTCCTCTGTCCCTGCCCCAAGCCGTATAAAATAACCCCCAGAAGGAAAAGAGGGATCGCCACCAGGGCCGCACCGACCATAACAGTTCCAAAAAAAAAGGTTGTCAGCATCATTAACTCCCCCTTACTCCTCCGGCCACTCCAGTGTAAAGCGTCCCAGCTTGCCGCCCCGGAGTTCGTCCAGCAGGATATGGGCCATCCGCTCGGTGTCCAGGTCCCCGCCGGAGATCCGGAAGCCCCGTTTGGCGGCGGTGGCCTGGAGCAGCTCGTAGCCGTAGGCCACCGGATCCACCCCCTCCTGTCTGGGGGGGATATCCATCTTATACCGCTCTTGCAGGGCCTGGGGATACCGCAGGGCCATGTCGTCCATCAGTCGGCAGGCCAAGGTCTCCACATCCATGATATCATCCTTCACCGCCCCGGTGTAGGCCAGGTGGAGGCCCACCCGCTCATCCTCGAACTTGGGCCAGAGGATACCGGGGGTGTCCAGCAGAGAGAGGCCCTGGTCCACTGTCACCCACTGCTTGCCCCGGGTGACCCCGGGCCGGTCCCCGGCTTTGGCGGACCTCCGCCCGGCCACCTGGTTGATAAAGGTGGACTTGCCCACGTTGGGCACTCCCACCACCATGGCCCGGATGGGCCGGCCCACCTGCCCTTTGGAGCGCCATTTTTCGATCTGTTCCCTCAAAAGCTCCCGGGAGGCGGCGGAAAACTGACCTACACCCTTTCCCGTCTTGGCGTCGGTCTCCATGACCGCGTATCCTTTTCCCCGGAAATACCGACTCCAGGCCCGGTTCCCTTCCGGGTCAGCCTGGTCCGCCCGGTTGAGCACAATAAGCCGGGGTTTCCCGGCACAGATGGCGTCGATGTCCGGGTTCCGAGAGGAAACGGGGATCCGTGCGTCAACGATCTCAGCCACCATATCCACCTGTCCCAGGTCGGCCTCGATCTGCCGTCTGGTTTTGGTCATATGGCCGGGATACCACTGGATATTCATTCCCCCGCCTCCTTTGTCAGAAATTTGAAAGGATTTTGTCCGCTTTGTTGTAAGATTTTTCCTCTATTCTATGGCCATTCCAAAGAAGGAGGAACCATTATGTCAGCCTTTGCCCTAAAGCTCATCGCCTTGCTCTCCATGCTCTATGACCACATTGCCTGGGTCTATCCCCCGGCCTTACTTCTGCCGGAGCTGTTCCCGGATATTTCGCCGGAGCTGTTCGAGGCCCTGTTCCACGTTTCCAACTACATCGGGCGGATCGCCGCCCCCATCTTCCTCTGGTCCATCGCCCAGGGCTACCGTCACACCCGGGACTGGAGGAAATATGCCCTGCGGCTATTCGTGTTTGCCTGTCTGGCGGAGTGGCCCTATTATCTGCTGTTCGAGAACCACGGAAATATCATCTTTACCCAGCTGATCGGTCTTCTCACCCTCCGGCTTATGGACTGGGGGAACGGAAAACACCCCCGGCTCGGATACGCCCTTGCGGCTATCGTGGTGGTCCTCTCCTGGCACTTTTCCGTCTTCGAGGGCGGAGGAAGGTATATCCTGTTCATTCTGGCCTTTCACCTCACCGACCGCTGGTCCGTGGGCAAAAAGGCCCTGCTCTGGCTCTTTCTCTACCCCTCCAGCCGGTGGAAGCTGCTGGTCCTGTGCGTCACCGAAGGGATGCGTTTCTCCAACTTCACCCTCAATGCCTTTGGCCCCCTGCTGGGAGTGGGGCTCACCTTTCTCTACAATGGGAAAAAGGGCCCGGACAGGCGGGGACTTAAGTACCTCTGGTACATTTTTTATCCGGCCCATCTGCTTATTTTAGGGGTGATACAACATTATACACAACTTTTCCCCCTTTGAAAAGCCTTTAGAGTGTTTTTGCCGCATACATCCGCTCCGGCCGGCCCTCCAGGTCGTTTACCAGGGTCAAAAACTCCCAGCCGCATTTCTCACAAAAGTCCGTATGGTCGGTGACCAGGTATAGCCGTTCCTCCCCCAGCTCCCCCATGTCCGCCCGGATGGCGTCCAGGAGGGAGTGGGCCAGGCCTCTCCCCCGGTAGAGCGGCTCCACATAGAGAGCGCAGAGATTGGGCCGCAGGTCAGGGCGGTCATGAAAGTCATTCTCGATGACCCCCGCCCCGGCCGCAGTCCGTTCACTATCATATACCACTGGGGTACGGCCTCCCCGCCCTCCAGACACTGGTCCATACTCTCCCGGTATGCCTCCAACGCGATGCCCCATCTGTCGTGGAACCACCGGGCCATCTCCTCTTTTCGCTCCGGCTCCCGGCGCAGCTTGACCAAGCGCGGCTTTTCCATTTTTCCTCCTGAAAAGTAGTACAAAAAAGGAGCGGTCACCCGCTCCTTTTCCGTATGGTTTCTTACAGCTTCTCCTTGAGCTTGGCGCCCTTGCCCACGCGGTCGCGCAGGTAGTAGAGCTTGGCCCGGCGGACCTTGCCCTTGCGGACCAGCTCGATCTTCTCCACGGCGGGAGCGTGGAGGGGGAAGACCTTCTCCACACCGACGCCGTAGGAAATGCGGCGGACGGTGATGCTCTCGTCAATGCCGCCATGCTTCTTGGCGATGACGGTGCCCTCGAACACCTGGATACGCTCCCGGCTGCCTTCCTTGACCTTCACGTGCACCCGGACGGTGTCGCCGATATCGGCCTTGGGGGGCTCCTCCTTCACGTACTTGGCGGTAAAAGCCTGCATGAGATCCATTTTGTTTCCTCCTAAGTTTATAGGCGTTCATACCGGCTCTTTGTGCCGTCGCTTCCTTGAGGACAGCGCCGCAGCGGAACACCCTTTATTGAGACTGAGGTATTTTACCACAACTGTTCGCCGGATGCAAGCAAAATTTTCTTTTTTCCCCTGGTTTTTTGTTCCCCCATACAAGATCCCCATGATATAATGAACTGTCTTTTGATATAGGAGGTGCTTCTTTTGGAAATTCGTCTATTCTCCCCCGCCGACGCTGCCCAGACGGCGGATGTCATCGCAAAAACCCTGCGCGTCTGCAACAGCAGGGATTATCCGCCCGAGATGATCGAGGAGAACATCCGCACCCACTCCGCCCCGGACCTGATCCGCCTGTCCCAGGAGGGCCACTTTTATGTGGTCTGCGACGGGGATCGTATTGTGGGCTGCGGTGGAATTGCGGGGTACTGGGGCAGCCTGACGGAGAGCATCCTGCTGACCATCTTCGTCCTGCCGGAGTATCAGGGTAAGGGGATCGGCAGGCAGATCATCGAGACCCTGGAGCAGGATGAGTATTTCTTTCGGGCGGACCGGGTGGAGATCCCCGCCTCCATCCTGGCCTGCCCCTTCTACCAAAAAATGGGATATACCTATAAAAACGGGGTCACCTCTCCCGATGAGGAGGGCTGTGTCCGCATGGAAAAGCGGCGGTGACCTTACCACCCGCCCCTTCTCCGCCGCGCAGCGGCCACCATCCAAAGGCCGGCGATCAGGAGGGTAAAGTTCCTCCCCTCGCTCTGCCACAAGAGGACCAGGCCCATCGCCAACAAAAGCCCCGCCGTTATCTCAGAACAGAGGGCCGTGAGCCTTTGCCCCATCTCCTCCTGGTTCAGCTGGGTGAAGAGAGCCTCCAGAGCCTTGCCGCCGTCCAGATGCTCCGCAGGAAGCAGATTGAAGCAGGCAAGGCCAAGGTTAAGTCCTGCAAAAAAATAGAGCCCAGCATCCCGCCGCGCCAGCTGAACACTGACCAAGGCCACTATCAGGTTTACTCCCGGTCCTGCCAGTGCCGCCAGCATCATCCCCCAAGAAGAAAGCGGGTGTGCCGATGACAGTCTCAACTCCGCCCCGGCGCAGGTGATCTGCAGGCGGACGATCTGCCCTCCCAAAATCCGGACCGCCAACCAGTGGCCCCACTCATGGAGTGCGCAGGCCAGCAGGACCCAGAACACAACTCCACTGTCGTCCAGATAATAGAGAAGGGCCAGCACCATCATCGCCCCGCCGCTGATTTCCAGCCGTCCCAACTTCACGACAGGAGGCTGATATAATAGGCGGGGTTCAGGCGCACCCCATCCTTTTTCATCTCGAAATGAAGATGAGGACCTGTAACATCTCCGGTGGCCCCCGATTCCGCCACCTTCTCCCCTATGGTCACCGTCTGCCCCTGCTGGACACAGAGCTTGGAACAGTGGGCATAGAAGGTCGTCACTCCGTTTCCGTGATCCAGTTGAAGGTAACGGCCATACACGTCACTCTCTCCGATATAGTCCACAGTCCCAGCAGCAAATGCCTTAACTGTAGTCCCAGTCTCCACCGCCAGATCTACCCCATAGTGAAATTTTTCTCCCCCGGAAATGGGGTGTTCCCGCCAGCCAAAGCCTGAAGTCAATTCTGCATCCACTGGGTTCATGGTCTCTTGAAGGCCCAGGGCATAACGGTCCATAGTGGTATTGTCCGGAAGTGCAGGTCCTGTGTAGTTCATGGTGATCACTGCAGGCTCCGCCGCAGAGTCCGGTTCCGGCTCTTGGGTCTCCTCCGGGAGGGATGTTGGCGCAGGTCCCGCTTCCACCTTCACCCCGTTCGCCTCCACTATATCCTGCGGCAACTCTTCCGGTTTTCCCCGGCTCAGAACTCTGGCCGAAAGACTGCCTGTCTTTCCTATTTCTTTCTGCTCCGAAAGATAAAGCGGGCCCTCGCCCCAAGTGGGATGCGCTTCCTTCTCCTGCGGTATGAATACGTCTACCCAAAGTCCGCCCAGGCTCTTCCCCACCGATTTTCCCGAAGCAAGAGACCAGCCCAGGTCTGCAAAGGCCGCTTTAAAATCCACATCCGAGCGCAAAACCTGGGCCAGCTCCTCCCGAAGCTCTGTCAGCCTGTCCAGCCCCTTGGTAAAAAACACAGTCAAAAAGAGGGCCAAACATATCCCCAGTTGGAGAAGCCGACGCTTCTCCCGCTCCCCCAGCACCGTCTTTTGACCTTTGCGCTGGTAGTTGATCCGACGCCCTGCTGATTTTTCCATATTGTCCCACTCCTTTGTCCTGGACAGTGTATGAGTCCGGGGCAAAGAGTATGCAAATAGATTTGAGTGCTTCGAAACCGTCCAGGGCTTGACATTCCATTTTGTTGCCGCTATAATAGCAAATGCGTCTTGGAGCGCAAAAAAGCACAGTCAGGTTTTATCTCCAAGACCAAATCTCCTATATCCGGGTGTAGCGCAGTTGGTAGCGCGCATGGTTCGGGACCATGAGGCCGTGGGTTCAAATCCCGCCACTCGGACCAAGAGAAAAGCATCTGTTCATTATGAACAGATGCTTTTCTCTGCTTTGGATCCCCTCTATTTTTTAAACCGGGAAAACACAAATTTTCCCGATTCAGTCAAATCATTTTCCATCCACACTTTTTCTGGTGATGTTCCCTGTTTTAGTGCCGCAGAGGTTTCATTTTTATCACATAAAGACCAATTGCACCAGCTTATATCACGTTCATCCAGATAGTCCAGCCAAACCTTACTCTCCTCTAAAAATCCCCCGCCGCTTCCGTCGGCCCGACTGGTTCCCCACTCGGAGATAAAGACAGGAAACCCGGAGTTAAGGACTGCGTCGATCCGGTCCCGCAGGTCCCGGCCATGGGTCCCGGCATAGAAGTGGAGGGTATACATCAGGTTCGTTCCCTCTACCGGGTCGGCCGCCGCCAGGTGAATATCCTGGCTCCACGTGGGGCTGCCGATGAGAATGACACTTTGGGGTGCTTGGGCCCGGATAATGGATGTCACCCGTTCTGCGTAGGGCTTTACATCTCCCGTCCAAGATACATTCCCATTGGGCTCGTTGCAAATTTCGTAGAGAACGTTGGGAGTGCTCCCATAGCGGGCAGCAGCCTCTGAGAAAAAAGCTTCCGCCTCCGTCACATAGGTCAGCGGGTTGCCATCCGAAAGGATGTGCCAATCCAGGATCACGTACATATCTTGTTGGATCGCTGCGTCTACCGCAGCAAAGGCCGCTTGGGTCATGACCTCGGGCTGGTTGAGATACCCCCCCTCTCCGGTATACATCGCCACCCGGAACACATTGGCTCCATAAGCTGCCGTATTGGCAATGGACTGAGCCCCGGCATATTCCCCATACCATTGAAGCCCATGGGTACTCATGCCCCGGAGGACCACAGGCTCCCCCCTTTCGTTGCAAAGCTGGGTCCCGACCACCTGGAGCCAGCCATTTTCCGATACGCCGCCCTGCAATGTTTGGACAGCCTCGGCCGACGGCTGGTAACAATTGATTTCCTTCTCCTCCGACTCTCCGTCCAGCCGCTTCAAGGCCCGCTGGAACAGGATACAGGCCTCCGCTCGGGTGAGTCCGTCCAAGGGGCGGAAGTTTCCGTCTCCATCCCCAGTAACCACTCCGGCGGCATAGGCCGGCAGGACCGACTCATAGTAACGTCCGCTGAGGGAGGAAAAATCTCCGAGTCTTTTCGATTCCGTATTATAATCGTATCCCGTACCGGGAAGCAGGCCCCGCATCAAGACCTTCACCGCCAACTGACGAGAGATAGGGCTGTCGCAGGCCGACCAATCAATGCCGTCAAAAGGGATCTCATCCCAGTCAAACCAGCCCTCATCACGGGCATGGTACAGGGCCGCCGAGGCCCAGTGATCCTCCTTCAAAGCAAAGTTCTGACCCTTACAGCGCAAGGTAATGGCTACAAATTCTGCGGCGGATATTTCCCGCATAGGCTGAAAGGTTCCGTCATCACAGCCGGAAAGAATCCCCTCCTGGCTCATCTCCTCCACGGCTTCCTCGTACCAGCTTCCGGGGACTACGTCGGGAAAAGCGGTCGCTTTGGCGGAGACTGGCAGAAGGATGGTGCACAAAAGCAGACCGAATCCGCGTAGCAGCAGTTTTTTCATCGAACTTCTCCCCTTTCCAGATATTGATTATAGCATGATCCTGCTGTTTTCTCAAAGGATTTTGCGGGTATGCTCCCTTGATTCTTTAATAGGAAAAGAGTATAATGAAAAAAATCCCAACAAGGAGGGGCTTATGAAGAAGGAAACCGTCTTTTCGGTAAAGGAGCCCGTCTCCCTGCTGGATTTTTTGCTCTCCCGCATGGAGAGTCTGTCCCGGAACAGTGTCAAGCACCTGCTCTCCCGGGGACAAGTACTGGTAAATAACGTACCCCAGAAGCAGTTCGACTTCTCTCTGTCCACCGGTCAGACTGTCACGGTCCTGCCCCAGGCCAGAGGGGCCGCCCTCCCCTTCCCCGTGCTCTACGAGGACCAGGGACTGCTGGTCATCCACAAGCCCGCGGGGCTCCTCTCGGTAGCCACCGAGGCCCAGAAAAGCCGCACTGCCTACCGCCTCACCGCCGACTACCTCCGCTCCAGGGACCCCGGGGCAAAGCTTTTCGTGGTCCACCGGCTGGACCGGGACACTTCGGGAGTGCTGCTTTTTGCCAAGTCAAAAGAGCTGCAAGATACCCTCCAGGAGGACTGGAACGGTCTTGTGAAAAAGCGGGGCTATTGGGCCGTGGTTGAGGGGGAAGACCTGCCTGACAGCGGAACATGCCGCTCCCAGCTCACCGAAAACAAGGTCCACCGGGTATACTCCTCCAAAGGCCGGGAGGGCAAGGAGGCGGTGACCCGCTATGCCGTTCTGGACCGCAGAAGGGGCTATTCCCTGCTGGAGGTGGAACTGGACACAGGCCGGAAAAACCAGATCCGGGCACATCTTGCTGAACTGGGGCATCCGGTGGCGGGAGACGACAAGTACGGAGCCATAACCGACCCCATGGGACGGCTGGGGCTCCACGCCTACGAACTGCGGTTCACCGACCCGCGCAGCGGAAAGTCCTTGTCCTTTACCGCCCCGCCCCCGGAGGGGTTCCGGCGGATGTTCCCCCGGCAGTTTTCTTCCCTATCCTAAGATTGGAGGCCCCCCTATGACCGATCTCAATTATTTACAGCTCCTGTCCCGCAGCTATCCTACCGCCCTGGCGGCTTCGGCGGAGATCATCAACCTTAACGCGATCTGCCGTCTGCCAAAGGGAACAGAATACTTTTTCAGCGACCTCCACGGGGAGTATGAGGCCTTTCGCTATCTGCTGGCCAGTGCATCTGGCATCATCCGGGATAAGATCGACTATCTTTTTGCCCGCTCTGTCTCTGAAAAAGAACGGGATGAGTTGGCCATGCTTATCTATGACCCGGCGGAGACCCTGGCCCGGCTCCAAGGAGAGATGAACGCCCAGGAGTACGACAACTGGTGCCGCATCGCCATCTACCGGCTGGTGCAGGTCTGCCAGACCGTCTCCGCAAAATACACCCGCTCCAAGGTACGTAAAAAGATCCCTTCCAGCTTTTCATACATCATCGACGAATTGCTCCACGCCGACGCTGACGACAGCAAAGAGAGGTATTATGAGGAGATCATCGCCTCCATCGTCTCCACCGGGACCTCCGACGCTTTTATCGTCCAATTCTGCCAGCTGATCAAAGAGTGCGCTGTAGACAGTCTCCACATTATTGGGGATATCTTTGACCGGGGGCCCCATGCTGACCGCATTTTGGAGGAGCTGCGGCATTTCCACGAAGTGGACGTGCAGTGGGGCAACCACGACATTGGCTGGCTGGGGGCCTATGCGGGCAACCTTGCCTGTGTGGCCAGTGTGCTGCGGAGGTGTGTAAGCTACAACAATTTCGACCAGCTGGAAGACGGATACGGCATCAATCTGCGGCCCCTGTCCATGTTTGCCGCCGACATCTATAAAGACGATCCCTGTGAGCGCTTCACCCCCCATGTGCTGGACGAAAACATTTATGATCCCGTGGAAAGTGAATTGGCCTCCAAGATGCACAAAGCTATGGCCGTTATCGAATTCAAGCTGGAATGCCAGCTTTTGTCCCGCCATCCGGAATATAATATGGACGGGCGGATCCTCCTTCCCAAGATAGATTTTACCGCCGGAACTGTAGAGGTGGACGGTAAGACCTACCCCCTGCTGGATACCCACTTCCCCACCGTCGATCCCTCAGACCCCACCGCACTCACCGCCGGAGAGCAGGAGCTCATTGAACAGCTTGCCGCTTCCTTCCGGCACAGCACTCTTTTAAAGAAGCATATCCGCTTCCTTCTCAGTCACGGTGGAATGTATAAGGTAGTCAATGGGAACCTATTGTATCACGGCTGCATTCCCATGACTGAGAGCGGGGCTTTTGACACAGTATCCCTGGGAGGGGAAAATCTGTGTGGAAAGGCCTATCTGGACGCGCTGGACGCTAAGGTGCGGACCGCTTTCTACGGTACGCCCGGCTCCCCGGAACGGGAGAGCGCGGTGGATCTGTTCTGGTATCTGTGGGCCGGTCCCAAGTCCCCCCTCTTTGGCAAAAGCAAGCTGTCCACTTTTGAGCGGTACTTTATCGCTGATAAAACCACCCACAAAGAGTTTTACAATCCCTACTACGCTCTGGTCAAGAACCGGGAGACCTGTGTCACTATTTTGTGTGAATTTGGGCTGGATCCCTCCCGGTCCCACATCGTCAATGGCCATGTGCCCGTAAAAGAGAAAGAGGGAGAAAGCCCTATCCGGGGGGGAGGGCTCCTCTTCGTCATCGACGGCGGCATTTCCAAGGCTTACCAGCGGCAGACCGGCTTTGGGGGATATACCCTTATTTACAACTCCCACCATCTGGCCCTGGCCCAACACAAACCCTATGAGCAGATCATGGAAAATCCGCGAGAGAGCGCTCCCCAAGTCCGCATTGTAGAGAATCTGCCCCGGCGAGTGCTTGTGGGCGATACCGACACGGGCGCAAGGCTTCGAACCCAAATCGAGTGCCTTCAAGATCTACTTGTAGCCTATAGGGAAGGAACCATCAAGGAGCAGGGAGAATAAAATACTTTGGAAAGCGGGGCGGTCTGCCGACCGCCCCGCTTTTCGTCTCTTTTCTACCTATTCCACAAATTGACAGCAATTTAAAATATTACAATTAGGTAACAATGACGAATGGCCCCTTGACTTTTTGGGAGGAGGGGGTTATACTTTACAATAGAAATAAGAAAGGAGGGGTCTGACATGATTTTTGATACTGACCGCCGTGCGGATGATGTGGATGACCTGATTTTTGATCGTACCACTATCACCCCCAGTCAACGATAATTCCCGAACTGCCAAGGAGCAATGTACCACACCTTGACGTCGGGTGTGGTTTTTTTGTTCCCATTTTTCTCTTTCAACAATCTTAAGAAAATCGTCTGATTTTATATATGGATTTTATCCTGTCCAATGTGCTATCCTGTTCTTACGCGAGAGATCAAAAAAACAGGAGGCGGGGCAAGATATGAACGGGAATCATCGTCAATTGAAAAGGGCGGCGGCTATAGCCGCCGTCCTTTTGCTGTTTCTTTTTCTCTGTTGGGGCCTTTGGCGCACAGGCTTTTTTATGGTAGCCAGTTCCCCGGAAGGGATGCAGGCCTACATTCAGCAGTTCGCGCCCTATTCTCACGCCGTCTTTTTTCTTCTTCAGCTTATCTCTGTCATTTTGGCCCCCATCCCCAGCAACCTGACCACAGTGGCCGGGGGACTTCTCTTCGGCGCTTGGGCTTCTTTTCTTATTACTACGCTGGCTGTAATTTTAGGCTCTGTTATTGTCTTTCAGCTCAGTCGAAGCCTGGGGCGTCCTTTTTCCGAGCGGTTTATCAACGGTAAAACCTGGGAACGGTATGACGAGGTCATCCGCCGAAAACGGGATGTGTTTCTCTTTCTGGCTTTTCTCTTTCCCTTCTTTCCCGATGATCTGTTGTGCATCATGTCCGGTCTTACCAATATTTCCTTCCGCCGCTTTCTGCTGTTAGTCGTTTTGGGGCGTCCCTGGGGCCTGCTGGTGGCGGCCGCAGTAGGCGGTTCGGTGGTATCCATCCCCTGGTGGGGCATGGCTTTGCTCGGAGTGGGCGGATTAGCGCTTTTCCTGGGCGCTCTGCGGTATGGAGATCGGGTCGAAGAGTGGGTCATCGCCCGCCTTAACAGGCCAAAACCCCCGCAAGATCCTATAAACCTATAAGATCACCGGCCCTGTGGTATAATCCATGCCACAGGGCTTTATTTTGTCAAAACAAAGCCCAAACAGGTCCGTTCCCCTGCATTCCAGCGCAAAAAGGGCCTGGGCGTCCTCTCTCATATCCCGAATATGCGCGGCTTTCGTAAGGACGGGAAGCGTCGCCGCCCTTTTCATCTCCCGGAGCATCCCTTTTCCCCGACTGTTCATTCCCAACACCCGGAGATAGGCAGGACCACCGACCGGACGATCCGTCTCCCTCAGACCCAGAAAGGCCCACAACGCCAGGCGGCGGATCCGGGCATGGGCATATCGGCGGGTTTTACTGAGGGCATAAAACTCCTCCAGACTCCCTGCCCTTGCCGCCGCTTTCACCAGTCGGGCAGGCAATCCCTCCGCCGCTCCGCTGTCCGGAAGGATGGAAAAGTCCTTCTCCTCCATTCTGCGCAGAAGAGCGAGGAAGGCGCGCTCCACATTCTTCATCCTGGCAATACCTGCTTCTTTTAGCAATCCCAAGTCCCTTTCTTCCATCCAGGGAAGTGGTTCCTTCCCTCCGCGCAAAATCTCCCGCACATGGGAAGCGGAAGCAAAGCCTTCCTCCGGACAGATACAATCGTGGAAGGCCCCCCGCCTCATGATCGCTACCGCAGTCAATCCTTTCTCCGCCGCCCGCAGATACTCTACTCCCAAGCTGTCATTGGCCCCTTGCAGGGTCTTTGCCTGCGCGCCTAACGTCCGCAGTGCGGCCTTTTGACGGGCTTCCGCAAAGGAACCGCCCTTGTCAAGCTCGTCCCGGAGAGCTTTCTTATAAGCTTCTCCATCCAGTCCCTCCGCCACCCTTCGAAGATCCTCCAAGCGTCCGCTCTCACTGCCAAAGGAGAGAGTTTCCACGATCCCCGTGGCCTTCAAGACCGTCACTGCCCCCCGGGCAAACCCCTCCGCCGAGGAGATGGCCCAGGGCAGAGGCAGCTCCAGCACCAGGTCTGCTCCTCCCTGCAGTGCCATGGCGGCCCGGGTCCATTTATCCGTGATGGCGCATTCCCCCCGCTGGACCCAGCTGCCAGACATAACGCAGACAACACCCCTATCCTCCCCCAGCAGTCGTCGGGTCTCTGCTATGTGATAGGCGTGACCTGTATGAAAAGGATTGTATTCTGCAACGATACCAACGGCGCCCATAGAGTTCCTCCTGGCTTTTTGAAAAAAAGAGTTGTCCTTTTTCGGAAAAAGTTATACAATAAGAATATCGTAAAACTTTACCATCTTGTCTATGAAGGAATGTAGCACGTTTTTGCTCCAAAGGCAAGCGTTGCCGCTTAAATTACGGAAGGAGAAGTTCCCCTATGAAGATCCTTGTTATCAATGCAGGCAGTTCCTCCCTCAAGTATCAGCTTATGGATTCTATCAGCCATGACGTTTTGGCTAAGGGCCTGTGTGAGCGTATCGGTATTGACGGCCGTCTGACCCACAAAGTCCCCGGTAAGGAGGACTATAAGGCCGACATCCCCATGCCCACCCACGGAGAGGCCATTCAGTCCGTGCTGGACGCTTTAGTCTCCCCTGAGCAAGGCGTTATCTCCGACATAAAGGAGATCGACGCGGTGGGCCACCGGGTCCTCCACGGCGGTATGGCCTTTACCGAAAGCTGCATCGTAGATGACGCCTGCATTGCCGCCATCAAAGAATGTATCCCCCTGGGCCCTCTTCACAACCCCGCCAACCTCATGGGGATCGAGGCCTGCCAGAGAGTGATGGCCGGCACTCCCCAGGTGGCTGTATTCGATACGGCTTTCCACATGACCATGCCGGAAAAGGCGTATACCTACGCCATTCCCTATGAGTATTATGAGAAGGACAAGGTCCGCCGCTATGGTTTCCACGGTACCTCTCACCGCTATGTATCCGCCCGGGCAGCCGATATGCTGGGCAAGCCCGCAAAAGATCTGAAGATCATTACCTGCCATCTGGGCAATGGCTCCTCTCTGGCGGCGGTGAAGGGCGGCAAGTGCATGGACACCACCATGGGCCTTGGCCCTCTGGCCGGCTTCCCCATGGGCACCCGCTCCGGCGATATTGACGCCACTATCATGGAGTACCTCATGGGCCGGTATGGCTATGACATCAAGGAGATGCTGAACATCCTCAACAAGAAGTCCGGTGTGCTGGGCATCTCCGGGGTGTCCTCCGACTTCCGGGACATCGGCGCCGCCGCCGAGGCGGGCAATCACCGCGCTCAGCTGGCTCTGGACGTATTCTATTACAGCGTGAAGAAGTACGTCGGCGCTTACGCCGCCGCCATGGGCGGGGTGGACGCTATCGTCTTCACCGCCGGCGTAGGGGAAAACGACGCTGCCGCCCGGATGGCCATCGCCTCAGGGCTGGAGTACATGGGTGTGAAGATGGACGAGGACGCCAACAATGTTCGGGGCAAGGAGGCGGTCATCTCCGCCCCCGACTCCAAGGTCCAGGTCCTGCTCATCCCCACCAACGAAGAACTCATGATCGCCATGGACACCGCCGAGTTGGTCGGGAAATAAACCCATTTGCAAAAAGGCCCTCCATCCGCCTGGATGGGGGGCCTTTTTTCTCCGTTTATCCCCTTTCCCCTACCTGCCGGTTCATCCGCTCCACATTGGTCTTGACCCCCCGGTAGATAAACAGCCAGATGAGGGCATAGCCCGTGAAAAAGATCACGGTAAACGCCAGAATGGGGGTCTGGGCATACTTGAGCCAGCCGTTGAAGAGATAAATCAGGATATAGTCGGCGTACAGCACCAGGGCGTGGATCAGGGTGGCGGCCATGAGGCTCAGCCGCTCTGCCCGGTAGACCACCGGGATGCCTCCGGCGATAAAGGCCAGGACCGTTACGGTGAGGATTCCACGGACCACCTCCTCCACGGAGAGGGAGGAGATAACGCCATACCGCTCCAGGAAATAGTAGACGACGGCCAAAATGACAGGGCCTCCCGCCGCCACCATCAGACCTTTTTTGAAAAACTCTTTTACCAAAGGCTTCATTTGATACCCATCCTTTCCTTAATGGCCCGAAAACACCGCCGGGACACATAGTCCTGATAGCCGCATTGGAACGTCACGTCCACCGCCCCATTGAAGGCGGCGGTAAACCGCTCGATCCGGTCCCGATTGGCGATGGCAGACTTATTGATGCGAAAGAAGCTGTCTGGCAGGAGCTTTTCCACCTCGTAAAGCCGGGCCTTCAAAAGATACCTCTCCCCCCGGCTGTCAATGGCGTAGGTCCTATCCTCCTGGACCAGGATACACTCAATGTCCCGAAAGAGCAGCTCCCTCCACTCCTCCTCCCGGTAGCCGATGATCCGGTCCGCCTCCCGCCCCAGGACCAAAGCCTCCAGGCTGTCAACAAACTCCGTATGCCGGTGGACTACGGCCAGGACCTCCTCCTCCCCGTCCGGGTCGATCTGTATGCGGAATCTCATGCGTCTTCCTCCTTTCGGGGCCATTATAGCATCTCCCGAAACAAAATGGGGGATTTCCCGGGCAACGGTCTGTTCCACGGGGTGAACGGCAAAAGCAGACCCCGGCCCATGACCGGGGTCTGCTCTCCGTTTTCTTCAATAGCCCAGCCCCTCCATCATCTCCCCCATCCGTTCGATGGGAAAGGGCGGCTGACCCAGAGGGCCTGCCGCGATGCTGAGGAGCTTAGCCGGGTTATCGTCCGCCGCCGTCCGATTGGAGCTGAGCGCCCCGCAGCGGCGGCAGCGGTGAATGACCGCCCACTCCCCTCCCCTGCGGACCCAGACGGCGATGGGATCCATCAGCCCGCCGCAGTCGCTCTGTCGGTCCCCGGGCTCTATGTCCACATGGAGGCTCACAAGGCAATTGGGACAGTGGTTGCGGTGTCCGCTGCCCGCCCCGTCAGGGAACACCGGGCGGCCACACTGCTTGCAGGTAAACATATCCTTGCAGGGATGGATCTTATAATAGCCTTTTTCGTACTGTTTTCTCTTATTTTCCCGATTCATTTCAGTTTCCTCCTGAAGCTTGATGTCATCTTCCGGGAGGAGTGCGGATCGGACCTACGCAGACCTCCCGGTCAGCGGCCAATCACCGAATCAAAGTATGCTGTCTTCACAAAACAAAACTCCTTTCCTTTTGAGTACAGCGGCAGTATATCACAGCTCTTGGCCTTTTTCAAGTTTCAAGAGATGAAAAGAGGAGGGGTGACCTTGTCACCTCTCCTCTTCCCCTTTTCCCGTGTAATTCTCTTTATACGATGCCCTGAGCCAGCATAGCCTCGGCCACCTTCAGGAAGCCCGCGATGTTGGCGCCGGCCACCAGGTTGCCCTCCATGCCGTA